>NZ_JBIPKI010000079.1:0-4236 GCF_044068515.1 Desulfurivibrio nitratireducens | reverse complement strand
TGAAAGGGAAAAGCGCCCGGGCCGCAAGCTGGGCGGCGACCAGCTCGCGGTCGCAGAGGGCGGCCCCGTCCATGGCCTCTTCCACCCGGAAACTGCCGCTGGCCAAGCGCCGCAAGGCCACCAGGTGGGCCCCGCAACCCAAATCACGGCCGATATCATGGGCCAGGCTACGAATATAAGTGCCCTTGCTGCAGCGGATCCGCAGCACCAGGCGCTGTTGCTCCCGGTCGAGGGCCAGGGGCCGCAGCTCATGGATCTGCACCCGGCGGGGGGGCTTGGCGATGATCTCGCCCCGGCGCGCGTAGGCGTAAAGCGGCTTGCCCTGGTGCTTGGCGGCCGAAAAGGCGGGAGGACTCTGCCAGATCTCGCCCCGGTAGGGGGCCAGAACTTCCTCCAGGCGGGCGAAATGATCCGGGGTCACCGGCGCCCTGGTCAGCACCTTGCCCTGGGAGTCATGGGTATCGGTGGCCGCCCCCAGTTGCAGGGTGGCCTCATATTCCTTGTCTCCCGCCATCAAGCGGTCAACCAGGCGGGTGGCGCCCCGGCCGACGCAAATGATCAGCAGGCCGGAGGCGAAAGGGTCCAGGGTGCCGGCATGGCCGACCTTTTTCACCCCCAGGATCCGGCGTACCATCTGCACCAGCCGGAAAGAAGAGGGGCCCACCGGCTTATCAAGCAGAATCACCAGCGGGGGCAGGGACTCCTGGGTCAGCACCGCCTCACCAGGTCCGCCAGCACGGGCAGCAACTCGGCGGCCAGCCCTTCGATGGTGGTGTCGAAGCGCTTGAAGCCGGCGGCATTGCGGTGACCGCCGCCGCCAAACTCCGTCGCCACCTGGGAAATATCACAGTCCCGCCCCTTGGAGCGCATGCTCACCGAAACCATCCCGCTTTCGGCCTCCTTGAGGAACACCGCCGCCTTGACGCTCTGCAGCGAGCGGGGATAGTTGATGAATCCCTCGGTATCCTCCGGGGCCGCCCCGGTTTCGGCGAAAAGGCGCCGGGGCGCGGTGATCAGGGCGATCCGGCCGTTTTCATGCAACTGCAGGGTTTCGAGTACCCGCTGGAAAAGACGCAAGCGGGCCAGGCTGTAATTGTCGAAGAGCTTGCCCGCCACTTCGGCCGGTTTGACCCCCCGCAAGACCAGCTCGCGGGCCACCCGGAAGGTATCGGCGGAAGTCGAGGAATACTTGAAGGAACCGGTATCGGCCACCATGGCGGCATAAAGGCAGTAGGCCGCCTCGGGGGATACCTCCGCCCCCAGGGCGCCGGCCAGATCGTAAACCATTTCCCCGGTGGAGGACCGGGCCGGATCCACCCAGTGAAGATCGCCGAAAAACTGGTGGCCGGCATGATGATCGATGACCAGGAAGGGCTTGACGGTCAGCAGGCTCTCCATTTCCCGCCCCAGCCGATAGGCGTCGCCGCAATCCAGGGCGACGGCGCAATCAAAGCTGGGCAGGTCGGGCAAGCCGACGGTTACGGTCTCGGACCCGGGGAGAAAATCGTAGAGATGGGAGACCTCGGCCTCGCCATAAAGGTGGACTTCCTTGCCCATGCCCGTCAGGATCTGCCCCAACCCCAACTGGGAACCGAGGGCGTCGCAGTCGGGGTGGACATGGGTCAGCAAGAGGACCCGTCCGGACCGCTTGAGCGTTGCCGCTATTTCGCCCGGGGGAGAAGGCGTCATCGTCACTCTTCCTGTTCGTCGGTCCGGATTTCCTGTAAAATTCTTTCCAGTTTCTGCTGTTCGGCCAGGGAGCGGTCAAATTCAAAAACCAGGTTGGGGACCACCCGCAGGACCAGGTTCCGGGCCAGGCTGCTGCGGATAAAACCTTTGGCGCTGGCCAGCCCCTTGGCGGCCTCGGCGGCGGCCTCATTGTCCAGGACACTGTAGTAAATCCGGGCCTGGCTGAGATCGGGGCTCACTGTGGCCCGCAGGATGGTAACCTGCTCCACCCGCGGATCCTTGATCTTGCGCAGCAGCAAGGACGCCACCTCCTGGCGGATTTCGTCCGCCACCCGGTCGGGGCGCCGCTTGCGTCCCCTTTCGAGCACCCCCGGCAGAGGAGGATTGGGGCTGGTTTTTCGACGGGCCGCGCTCATCTTACAGAACCGGTTTGATTTCCTTCATGACAAAGAATTCCAGGACGTCCCCTTCCTTGATGTCATTGAAGTTATGGAGAGAGATCCCGCACTCGTAACCGCTCTGGACCTCCTTGGCATCATCCTTGAACCGCTTGAGCGAGCTGAGTTGGCCGGTGTAGACCACCACCCCGTCGCGGAGCAGGCGGACCTTGGCGTTGCGCTCGGCCTTGCCGCTGGTCACGTAGCAGCCGGCGATGGTACCGATCTTGGAAACATGGAAAGTCTGGCGGACCTCGGCGGATCCGATGACCTCCTCGACAAATTCCGGTTCCAGCAGCCCTTCCATGGCCTTCTTGATATCCTCGAGGGCATGGTAGATGACATCGTAGAAGCGCATGTCCACCTTTTCCCGCTTGGCCAGATCCTGGATCCGGGCGCTGGGCCGGACGTTGAAGCCGATGATCAGGGCGTCGGAAGCGGCCGCCAGCAGAACATCCGATTCGGTGACGGTGCCGGTACCGGCGTTGAGGATCTTGACCTTGACGTTTTCGGTGGAAAGCTGCTCCAAAGAGGAGGCAAATGCTTCCAGGGTCCCCTGCACGTCGGCCCGCAGGGCCACTCGCAGTTCCTTGACCTCGCCTTCCTGCATCTTGGCAAAGAGGTTCTCCAGGGAAATCTTGGTGTCCGAAGCCAATTCGGCCTCGCGGCTTTTCAACTGGCGCTCGGCGCTGACGCTCTTGGCCATCTTTTCGTCGGGAACGACGATGAACTCGTCCCCGGCCTGGGGAACTCCGCTGAGGCCCTGGATTTCCACGGGCATCGAGGGGCCGGCTTCGGTGATGTGCTCACCCTTGTCGTTTAGCAGGGAGCGGACCTTGCCGGCATACTGGCCGGCGACAAAGGCGTCTCCCACCCGCAGGGTGCCCTGCTGGACCAGGACCGTGGCCACCGGTCCACGCCCTTTATGCAACTGGGCCTCCACGACATGGCCCTTGCCCCGGCGGGCCGGGTCGGCTTTCAGTTCGAGGACCTCGGCCTGGAGGAGAATGCTGTCCAGCAGTTCGGCAATCCCGGTTCCCTGCTTGGCCGAAGTCTCGCAGTAAATCGTGTCTCCGCCCCACTCTTCCGACATCAGGCCGAGATCGGCCAGCTCGCGTTTGACCCGCATGATATCGGCGTTGGCTTTGTCGATCTTGTTGACGCAGACCAGGATCGGCACCCCGGCGGCCCGGGCGTGGTTGATCGCCTCCCGGGTCTGGTCCATGACCCCGTCGTCGGCGGCCACCACCAGCACCACGATGTCGGTGACCTGGGCGCCGCGGGAGCGCATTTCGGTAAAGGCCTCATGGCCGGGAGTATCGAGAAAGACCACCTCGCCCTGGGGCGCCCGGACATAATGGGCCCCGATATGCTGGGTGATCCCGCCGGCCTCGCCGGCGGCCACGTCGGTTTTGCGGATGGCGTCCAGGATCGAGGTCTTGCCGTGGTCGACATGGCCCATCACGGTAACCACCGGCGGCCGGGGCTTGAGATCGCCGCCGCCTTCCTTCTCGTCCAGGGTCAGGATGCTCTGCTCCTCGGTTTTGCCCAACTCCACCTCGTAGCCGAATTCGGCCGCCACCAGGGCGGCGGTTTCGAGATCCATGGCCTGGTTGACCGTGGCCATGACTCCCAGGCCCATCAGCTTGGCGATGACTTCGTTGGCCTTGGTTCCCATCCGGTGGGCGAGATCGCCCACGGAAATGGTTTCATGGACGGTAATCCGCTTCTTGATCGCCTTGGTTTCGGCGGCGAACTGGGGCTTGACCTGCTGTTGCTTGCGGCGCCCCCCGCCTCCGCCGCGGCCGCCCCGGCCCAAACGGACTCCGGCCGGAACCAGGCCCAGTTCATCAAAATCCTCCACAGCCACTTCGGCCTTGCGCTTGCGCTTGCCCAGGCCCCCTTTCTTGGCCGGCTCCCGCTCGGGTTCGGGGCTGAACTTGACAAAACGCTTGCCTTTTTTCTTGGCGGCGACATCGGCGGCTTCTTCCGCGGCCCCGGCTGCTTTTTTCGGTTTTTCCGCCCGGCGGGGCTTGGGCCCGCGGTCGCTTTCTTCGGGGGTGATGACGATGGCGGCCTTCTTGATCACCCGGGCCAGCCCTTTGCGCTC
>NZ_JBIPKI010000078.1:0-4453 GCF_044068515.1 Desulfurivibrio nitratireducens | reverse complement strand
GCTTGGGGCGATCAGACCGGCTTACGTAGACTGATTACGCGGCGCCGGACTGCTTGCCCCAAGCTGCGGCACTGCTGCTGGTTTATCCAAGGTGGCAGGTTGCTCAGATTTGTTGACGGGATTTTTTGACCGATTGTTGATCCTACCACCCGGCAGCACCGCAGCTTGGGGCGATCAGACCGGCTTACGTAGACTGATTACGCGGCGCCGGACTGCTTGCCCCAAGCTGCGGCACTGCTGCTGGTTTATCCAAGGTGGCGGGTTGCTTAATTTTGTTGCGGGGGGATTTGCCGGCCGATCTCTACTCTTTCCACCCGGCGGTCGCCGGCGTGGAGGATGGCGAAGCCCGGCTGGTCATCCTTGCCCAGCAGCTCGCCGGGATTGATCAGCAGGGTGGGACCGAACTGCTCCACCTGGTAGCGGTGGTTGTGGCCGCAGCAGACCACGTCGAAAGTGCCCTGGGCGGCCAGGCCCCGGGCCATCTGGGGATAATGGGTGAAGGCGAACTTCAGCCCGGCGGCCTCCAGGGCCCCGAAGTCGCCGTGATGGGTCAGGTTGGGGAACCTGGCGCCGCAGAACTGGGAGATCAGGTGCTTGTCGCCGGGGTTATTGCCGTAGACCAGGTGAACCGCGCCGCCGAAGCGGGCCAGTTCTTCCAGCATGAAAGGCGAGATCAAATCACCGCAGTGGATGATCAGCGCCACCTGGTAAGGGCCGCAATAAGTGACGGCCGCCCGCAGATTGACGATATGGTCGTGGCTGTCCGACATTATGGCGATGCGCATGCCTGGCTCCTGCTGGTTTCCGGGTTGTGAGCTCCGGCCGGTACGCCGGCGGCCGGCCCAGGCGAGGCGGCTGCGGTTCGAACCAGCCGGCTAGCCGCCCTTGTCTTTACCGGGGCGGCGGGTTCAACGTCCGATAATTTCGGTGTCCGGTGGGGGTTCGAAGCGATAAAAGTCCGGCTCCAATTCAGGATCGAGCTCAATCCGCGAGAAAAAGAGGCTGGTGACGCTGCCGAAGTGATCGACGATCTCGAGGCGGCGAATGAAAAAGGGATCCTCGCCCAGCACCAGATCAAGATATTCCACCTGGGGGTGGAGTTCCCGGGGAGTCAGGCGCAAGAGCCGGCCTCCGGCCGGATCCTGCCCCGCCGGGCCCGCTTCCACCTCGAAATCACGCAGGATATCGCCGGAACCGGAGAAAAAGGCGTAGGTAACATCGGAGTCCAGGTACTCATCCACATCCCGGATCAGCATCTGGTTGCTGCGGGCGAAATAAAGCCGCACCTCCCGCCCGTCGCCCACCAGCACCTGGTGGTCGGGATAATCATATTCCCAGCGCATCTGGTGGGGCTTGCGAAAAATTACGGTGCCGCCGCCCTCCCGCTGACGCCGGCTCATGGGCACCGCGGTGAGCTGAGTAAATTCGGCCCGAAAACCGGTGACCTGATCGTAGACCTCCTGCAGGCGCCGGACCAGCTCTTCGGGATCCTCACCGGCCGCCGCCGGCAGGGGCCAAAGCAGCACCACCAGCAGCAGTCCAAACCGCCATATTCGCGTAAAATCCACCAGATCAACACCAAAAAAAGAGTTTATAAGCCGCAAAACAGCCCCAAAAAATTAACCGACCCAAACGGTTCTGCTAATAAGAGGCCCGCCGGCCCCCAAAAGTTCACGATCCCAACCGATAAATCGCCGGCCAACCATGTCCGGCGCGATCCGACCCGATCATCCACCCTGGACCGGCCAGTGAGCGGTTGCTCTAAATATCGCCGACATCGATCGCCGGACGCAATTGGATGGGCCGGCCGAAGATGCGGCGGGCGGTCAGGGCCGCCGCCTCGGTAACGTCGGAGACGTAGTAGAGGTTTTCCCCCTCGCTGCTCGGACTTAAAGTCGCCGCCACGTCGGGGTTGGCCGCCAGAAAGTCCCCCAGTTCCGCCGCCAGGGCCCGGGAGGAATCGATGACCTTGACCCGGGGACCAATCCGGTGCTGGATCAGCTCCTTGAGCAACGGGTAATGGGTGCAGCCCAGCACCAGGGTATCCACCTGCCGCTGCTTGAGGGGAGCCAGGTAGCGGCGCAGAATCATCCTGGTTTCCCGCTTGTCGAGCCAGCCCTCTTCCACCAGGGGCACCAGCAGGGGGCAGGGCTGGGAAAAAACCTGAAAATCGGCCCGCCGCTCCCGGATCATCCGCTCGTAAACCCCGCTTCTGATCGTGGCCCGGGTGCCGATCACCCCGATCCGGCCGCGGGGACTGAGGCTTACCGCCTGCTTGACCGCCGGACCGATCACCTCGAACAAGGGCAGATCATAGGAGGACTCCAAGCGCGCCGCCGCCGCGCTGGCCGCCGAGTTGCAGGCCACCACGATAAGCCGGGCCCCGCGGGACAGGAGGAAATCAACGTTTTGGCAGGAATAACGGGAGATGGTATCCGGGCTCTTGGAGCCGTAGGGGGTGCGGGCCAGGTCACCGAAATAGACCAGCCGGTAGTCCGGCAGGGCCTGTTCAATGGCCCGGGCCACCGTCATCCCCCCCACCCCGGAATCAAAAATACCGATCATAAAATTGGTCTGCTCCACCCGACGCCGCCAGGCTGACAGTCCGGGGCCAGTAATTACTTGTTTGCCCGCCGCCGCCAGGGACCGGAGGGGCGGGCCTGGCCTTAACCAAACAGCCGGGGTCAGGTTTCGCTCAAGCCTTGGTTGCCGTCGACTTGGCCTTGCGGACGATGGTTTTGGTTGGTTTCACAGCCTTGGGGGCTTTTGCGGCTTTGGCGGCCTTGGGTTCTTTCTGACTCCGTTCAGCAATGGACTTGCGCAGGTTTTCGGGTAGCCCCCGGGCTTTGCCCGCCTTCTTGCGCCGGTCGGAAAGCTCCTTGGCGCACAGGGCCTGGCGCATGGGCAAACCCCATTTCTTGCGATATTCGCGCCCGCTCAGATCATGGGAACGGAGATGCTTGGGCGAGAGCATCTTGAATTCCTCGCCGCATTCCAGGCAGACGATCTTATGCTTCTGAATGGATTTTTCCGGTCGCTCAAACTCGGGACCAACCGGCGCGCCGCCACTCTCCGCCGCCGCGCCCCGGGCTTCATCAAGTTGCAGGCCATGCAGAACATTGTAGGTGGCTTGCAATGACTGGGCAATTTCATCAGCGGTCATGCTTGTTGATGTGCATTGAGCCTGAACCAGTTCCGCCGCCATTTCAACCAGTGATTTTCCCATGGCAACCTCCAGCAATTAGAATTAATGAAATATTAATCAGCCACACCAATCAGGGACAGAACTAGCGCAAAAAAAAACAAAATTCAAGTACTTTCCCATTAAATCCGCTTAAGCCGCAAAAAATGCAATAAGCGAAACTGGTTCAGGCTGTTTATTGACCGCCGCAAAAGCAGTAGGGCGGGCCGGCATTAATCCTTGAGCGTGGAAGAGTTCCAGGAATACCGTTTAAAAACGATCAATCACCATGACTTCTTCCAAGGCTAATTGGCCGCCCTTGGGCCAAGCCGGCTTGATGCGCTTGCCGATGGCGACAAACATCGTCACCACATGGTCCTCGGGGAGATTGATCAACCGGGCTACCGCCTGGAAATCAAAACCGTCCATGGGGCAGGAATCATAGCCCATGGCCTTGGCCGCCAGCATCAGGGTCTGGGCCGCGATGCCGCAGGAACGCATGGCCTCGTCGCGTTGCACCTGGGGCTTGTCCCGGTAGTAGGCATCAATGGCGGGCAAGAGGAACTCCTGCACCTCCGGCGCCACGTTGCGCCAGTAGCGGGCCGGATTTTTTTCCCAGCTGGCGAGATCGGCGCAGAGAATCACCAGCAGGGAGGCGTCGGTGACCTGGGCCTGGTCCCAGGCCTCGGCGCGAATCAACTGGCGGAGAATGGGATCCTTGACCACCACAAAACGCCAGTTCTGGATATTGAAGGCCGTGGGGGAATGCAGGGCCAGGGAGAGCAGCCGCTGTTCATCGGCCTCACTGATCCGGTGGTTGGGATCGAACTGCTTGACGGCCCGCCTGCTTTCAATGGCTTTAATGGTATCCATAAAGTTCCTCCATCTCAGGGTTACAACCCGCCGGAAGATGCCGCTTGCCGGGCCTGCGCGGGCATGTTATTAACTCACTGAATCGCGCCGGACCCAGCGCCGGCCCTTGGCTGCCGACAAGTCAGTCGGGAATACGGTCGGGCTGTGCGCCGGCGAAATCTTATCCAAGATACAGGAGATGGGTGCAAAGGGCCAGCCCCGACTTGCCCCCGGTTCCCCAACCAGCGCCGCCATGAACCCAAGCCCCTTGCCAGGACAAAACCGGAAAGAGCTCCAGCGCCTGCTTAAGGATCTACGCGCTCTGGTGCTGCTGCATCGGGAACTGGGCATTGCCGATTATCCCGCCTCGCCGGCCCTGCACCGTTTTCTCAAGCCCTCCCCGCCGCGGCAGCAGGGGCG
>NZ_JBIPKI010000077.1:0-4629 GCF_044068515.1 Desulfurivibrio nitratireducens | reverse complement strand
GTGGCCCTTGCTTCAGGCTCGGGTCGGAAGTTGCCCTCCTCCCCGGCCGCCGGCAAACCGGCCAGCAATTGGTCCAGCCGCCCGATGATATCGGCGGTGGGGGCGATCTGGCCGGCCCGGGTGGCCCGGACCATGGCCATTTCCAGCACCAGCCGGGGCCGGGTGGCATATTGCATTTCTTCGATGCCCTTGAAGAGCAGATTGAAGGTATAGAGCAGGGTCTCGGAGCCGTGGGCGGCGGCCAGCTCCCGCAGGGCGCCCAGTTCCTGGTCGGCCAGATCCAGCAGGCGTTCGGGCTGATCGGTGGCGGAGCAGATTACCAGGTTGCGGAAGTAATTGAGCAAATCGCCGGCAAAGCGCTTGAGATCGATGCCGGCCCGGTAGCACTGGTCGAAAAGCTCCAGGCAGCGGGCCAGGTCGCCGGCCAGCAGGGCCCGGGCCAGGCGCTCGAAAATTCGGCGGTCCACCAGGCCCAGCATCTGGCGGACATCATCGTCGCTGACCTGCTCGCCGCCGAAGGAGAAAACCTGGTCCAGCAGGCTGAGGCCGTCGCGGACGCTGCCGTCGGCCTCGCGGGTGATCATTTCCAGGGCCGAGTCGGGCATGGCCACCTTTTCGGCCGCCGCCACCCGGCGGAAAAAATCGAACAGTTCGGCAAAGGCCACCCGGGTCAATTCATAGCGCTGGCAACGGGAAAGGATGGTAACCGGAATCTTGTGCAGCTCGGTGGTGGCCAGCATGAAATAGACATGGGCCGGCGGCTCTTCCAGGGTCTTCAACAGGGCGTTGAAGGCCGGATCGGTGAGCATGTGCACTTCATCGATGATAACGATTTTGTATTTGCCGGCCACCGGCATGAAGCGGATATTTTCCCGCAGCTCGCGGATCTCGTCGATGCCGCGGTTGCTGGCCCCGTCGATTTCATGCAGATCGACGGCGCTGCCGGCATTGAATTCCCGGCAGGAAGCACACTGATTGCAGGGGCGCCGGGCCCGCTCCTCGGCCCGGCAATTGAGGGCCTTGGCCATCAGCCGGGCCAGGGTGGTCTTGCCGACCCCCCGAACCCCGGAAAACAGCAGGGCATGGGCCACCCGGTCCAGCCGCAGAGCATTCTGGAGGGTCTGCACCACCGGACGCTGCCCCACCACCTCGGCAAAGGTCCGGGGCCGCCACTTTCTGGCCAATACAAGATAAGACATCCCACCCCAAAAACTTACAGCGAGGAAACAAACCCGTAAAGGTGCAGCAGTGCCGCAGGTTGCGGCAAGCGGGGGGGCGCCGCGTACGTCGGTACGCAAGCCGCTCCGATCGCCGCAAGATGCGGTGCTGCTGCACCTTTACGAAAAAAATGATAGCCAGGCACCCCCGCGGCACACAGATAAACTCGCTACCGCTGCTTCCTCCCGGACCTGACGGGGTTTGCGAGTCTCTGTTGCGCGGGACCCGGCTATCAAACTCAAAGCTCGTCGATCCTTAACGCGGCCTGGCGGAGAGGGTGGGATTCGAACCCACGGTACGTTGCCGTACACACGCGTTCCAGGCGTGCACCTTCAACCGCTCGGTCACCTCTCCGGGGCACTGTTCATGCGCACGGCCCGGCAACCGGCAACCGCACGAATCGGGGCAGTCTACAATGAATTGCCGACTTTTGGAAGGGCAAAAAACATCTAAGCGCCATAATGGGCTTGGGCCCGAATCAGCAGTACTATCAGGTCATCGTCGTGGATCGAATAGATGATCCGGTCTTGGTTGCTCCGGTGCCCGGAACAGTATCCTTGCAAATCGCCAACCAGCGCCTTGCCCGAATAAGGGTCAACGGCCAAACGATTCTTGATTCACCCCCGCCAAAGGCGCCGCAAACCGGAAAGGACTTAGCCGGCGACCGGCTAAGTCCTTGTTTTTTCTGGCGGAGAGGGTGGGATTCGAACCCACGGTACCCAGAAGGTACAACGGATTTCGAGTCCGTCCCGTTCGACCACTCCGGCACCTCTCCCACAAATTTTCGTCGCGACCCGCTTGGGCCTCGGCCGTCTCGGCGACGGTCGAGGCAATTTACCGTAAGCCCGGCCCGACAACAAGGATTGTTTTGGCGACCCTCGGTCTGGCGGCTGAATCGGCCGGGGCGCCGCCGGGTAATTGTTCCACCGCGGCCCGGGCCAGGGCCGCTAAGGCGGATGGCCCCCAGGGTAAATATTCAGCCGCGCCGGGCCCGGAAAAAATCCCGCAACAGTTCACCACACTCCGCGGCCAGCACCCCGCCATGGACGGCAAAACGGTGATTGAAGCGGGGATCTTCGGCCAGCCGGTAGAGGGAAGCCACCGCCCCGGCCTTGGGATCCAGGGCTCCGAAGACCAGGCGGGCGATCCGGGCCTGGATCATGGCCCCGACACACATCACGCAGGGCTCCAGGGTTACATAAAGGGTGGTGCCGGCCAGGCGGTGATTGCCCAGCCGGAGCGCCGCCTGGCGCAGGACCAGAATTTCGGCGTGGGCGCTGGGATCGCAATCCCCGATGGTCCGGTTGCCGGCGGCGGCCAGCATCCGCCCGTCCGCGGCGACCAGCAGGGCTCCGATGGGTACTTCGTCCCGCCCGGCCGCGGCTTGGGCCTCGAGCAGGGCCCGGCCCATATTAGTCAGATCATCAGCTGGCGGCACCGCTCTCTCGTCGGGTTGAATCCATGCCCCGGAGGCCGGAGCAAACCGGATGCCCGGGCAAAGCGCTCATGAGGGCCTAATAGAGCCGGGGCCCGCTTCAGCCGGCCGCGGGACGTTTCTGCTTGGCGGCGAAATTGGCGGCCTCCCAGCCGGCGACGCAGCCCTCACCCACCGCCTTGGCCATCTGCCAGGGCGGCCCGGCAATATCGCCGGCGGCGTAAATGCCGGGCAGATTGGTTTCCTGCCGCTTGTTGGTCTCGATGAAGGAAAAGGTTTCGCTGTCCATGGCCACCCCCATGGTGGCGGCCAGATCCATGGCCCCCTTGGCCCCCAGTTCGATGAAGACCCCTTCAACCTCCAGGTTCTTGCCGCTTTCCAGCAGCAGGCCGGTGACCGCCTTGTCCCCCAGAATTTCCTTGACCCATTCACCTTCGTGGACCTGGACCGGGCTTTGGGCCAGCTCGGCGCGCAACTCCGGGGAAGCGGCCAGCTCCCGGGTGACCAGGTGAACTTCGGCGGCGTAGCGGGTCAGAGTAACGGCCCCGTCCACCGCCGCCGACTCGTTGCCTACCACCGCCACCTTGGCATTGCGATAGAAGTTGGCGTCGCAATCCACGCAATAGCTGACTCCCTTGCCGCCCAGCTCTTTTTCGCCCTTGACCTTGAGCTTCTTGCGGGCGTTGCCGGTGGCGAAAATCAGGGTCCGGGCCGCCAGTTCACGGCCGCTTTCGATTTTAACCTTGAAGAGTTCCCCGTCCTGCTCGATATTAAGGACGTCCTCGGCGATGGTTTCGGCGCCGAAACGCTGAGCCTGCTCCAGGGCCGCCGCCATCAGGTCGGCCCCCTCGCTGACTCCCGGCACGCAAAGGTAGTTTTCCACGTGAGCCTTATAGATGCTGCTGCGCTCAACCTTGCCCAGCACCACGACGTCAGCCTTCTTGCGGACCGCGTGGACCGCCGCCTGGAGGCCGGCCGGACCGCTGCCGATAATCAGCACATCAATAATCCGTTCAGTCATTACTTCCTCTCTTTGGCAATATTGGTCCGCCTCCGTTTTCCGGCGGCCTGGCGGCAAGGCAGCCCTGCCCGGGCGCTCGTTTAGTTCGGGAGACCGGTTCAAGCTCCGGGTTGCGACCGATGTTAGATGCGGGCTTCCACCTCGACACCTTTTTCCCGCAGGGTCTTGAGGACCCCGTTAAGCTGAACCGCGTTGCAATCTTCAACGGCGTAAACATTTTTCATCCCGTCATTGAAGTAGAGGGTGAACCGGCCGCGGTCATCGAGTTCGGCCCGGCGGATATGATCGCGATCCAGCCATGGTTTGAGTTCTTCGATAAAATCCAGCAATGAACATGTTTTCATGGTGGTCTCCTGTGTAGATGATTTGGCCCGGCAACCGACATGGGTGGTTTCAGCAGAGAGTTTACCGCTTGCCGCCCGCTTTGACAAGCGTGGCCAACCTGATTCAATCACCCCCGGTGCCCGATCAGGCGGCAACCATCAACCAACGGCTGAAGCGGCGGCCGCAACCTTAAATCAAGCGGTGAGAAAAAAGTAGCCTCCGCCAACCAGGATAACGCTGGCGGCGCGAAAAAGCTGGCTGTAAACAATCAGTTCCGCCGCCAGGCCCGGGGGGAAAATGCCGGCGTAATAGGGCAATTGATGGCGCAGGGCCTGAATCGGCGCCGCGATGACGGTGCCGACCAGCAAGGCCAGAACCACTTCGCGGTGGACCAGGGTATGGCCATCGAGCAGGGCCCCGGCCGCCGCCAGCCCGGCGGTCAACTCGGTCGCCGCCACCAGGATGATGACCCCGATGCTTTCCGGGGGCAGAAAGGGTATCAGGCCGATATTTTCCTCGACCCAGCCGCTGAAGCGGGCAAAATATCCCAGGCGGTCAGCCAGAAAAAAGAGCCCGTAAATGGGGGCGGTGATCAGCATGATCCGCCCCAGCCGGCTCCGCAGGCGCCGAC
>NZ_JBIPKI010000076.1:0-4739 GCF_044068515.1 Desulfurivibrio nitratireducens | reverse complement strand
CGACGGCCCACCAGTAAAATCACCGGCCGCCGGCGGCGATGGCCCGGGCCGGCGCGGCCACCGTGCCGCTCAAACCAGCCCCGCCTAAAGGCCGGGATTGGAGCAGGTAAATCCGGCCGTCGCGGCCCAGGGACCACTCGATATCCTGGGGAGCGCCGAAATGCTCTTCCAGGCGCACGGCAATGGCGGCCAGTTCGGCCAAACGCTCGCCGGTGAGCAAGCGGTCGGCCGGCGCGGCCGGGGCCGAATCTTCGCCAGGCTCGCTCGCGATTTCCCGGTGCGGGTGGGCCCGCTCCACCCGGTAACGGCGGGTGACGGCCTGGCCGCTGACAACCTGGTCGGCCAGACCGGCCGCGGCGGTGATTTCCACGCTGTCCCCACGAAGATCATGAGGCGGCCGGCTGTACATGACCCCGCTGACCTCGCCATCCACCATAGCCAGGCAACCGACGCACATGATCACGTCTTCGTGGCGAAAACCGCGCTGCAGGCGATAAATCATGGCCCGGGCGCGGTACTTGCCGGCCACGATCTCCTTGTAGGCCGCCAGCAGGGAGGCGGCGTCAACCTTGAGCCGGGTGCGGTACATGCCGGCAAAGGAACTGCGGCTGCTGTCCTCCCCCAGGGCGCTGGAGCGCATGGCCACCAGCGGTTTTTCCGCCCGGCCCTCGCCGAGTTTGGCGTAATGGGCCAGAATTTCCTCCTCCAGGTCGGGGGGCAACGGAGCGTCGATAATCAACTGCTCGATGGCGGCACTGACCGCGTAGACATCATCCAGCCGTTCCTGGTCAAGCACGGTCAGGCGGCGGTTGATCTCGACCTGGATGTTGTTGACCGCGAAGAAATGGCGGGTGGCCGCCGCCGTAATGACAAAACCCTCGGGGGTGGGCAGGCCGATCCGGTTGCGGATCTCGCCCAGGTTGGCCATTTTCTCCCCGGCCTGGTCGGCCGCGTGGCGGTCAATTGCGGAGAGGGGCAGGATAAAGTCATGACCCGCCACGGCCGGTTCCCGAGTCAAAATCTTTTCCAGTTCGCCGGTGATCTGCTGGAAAGGGGGCAACAGATCCTGGTAGCGGCGCTCGCCCAGCTCCTGGAGAAGATTGATAATTTTCAGGATATTGGCCCCCAGGGCGGTGCAGTGGCTGCGGACAAAGGCCATGCTGAAGGGGCGTCCCCCCTCCAGGGCCTGTTCGATTTCCGCCATCAATTCCAGGGCATTGTTGTTGGCGGTGAGCAGGGAGCGGAAATTGCGGTACTGGCGGCGAAAGGCGGCCCGCAGCTCCTCGCTGTCGCGCAGCGGCTGCCGCTCAACCAATCCCAGCGCTTCCTTGAGGCGTTCAAAAAGGCTCATCACTTACCCGGATGATTAAAGCCAACGTCAGCCACCGGCCCACCCACCAGAATCATAGCAGGTTCAGCCCAAAAAAGGGGGAACGAAGACCAAGCAAAATCCGAGTCATCGCCCCCCCACCCAGCACATTCAAAGCAAAATTGCCGACAGGAAAAAATAATCCAGAATATCCCGCCGACGGGAAAAGTTACGCCAGTGCCGCAGGTTGCGGCAAGCGGGGAGGCGCCGCGTACATCAGTACGCAAGCCGCCCCGATCGCCGCAAGATGCGGTGCTGGCGCAACTTTTCCTAGTGCTCGAGGCGGATTCCCCACCCTTCAAACATGAAGAGAATGGCAAACCCGAACCAGAGGGTATAGATGACGTAGCCGGCCAGGGAGAGCACCACGGTGCCCGCCTTGTTGCGGATCGGTTCGGCCTCGATCTCGTAGTAATTGTAGGCCGGCTCGACCCCGCGGGTCATGGCATCGTAAAAGACCTTGGCCTCGGCAAAGAGGTGCTGGCGGTTGAGGTCGTCCTGGCCGGTCTTGAGGGCATTCCACCAGTCGTAAACCACCAGGCGCTCATGCATGCCGTAGCGGGCCGAGATGGCCCCGCCGTCGTTGGCGTACATCAGGTCGGCGTCCTCGAGGATCGCGGTCAGCATCCGGCCCATGTCGCCGGTAACCTCCAGGGAGGTTCCGTCGCCCACCACCCGGGCCCCGATCATTTCGAAGTTCCTGGTGGTCCGGTCAGCCTGGGCCTCGTCCTTGGCCTTGACGGTAAAAGTTATCTCCTTGCCGATGTGCCTGGCGGCGCGTTCCTGGGCCCCCGGAATGTAGTAGGCGGAATTCTTGGAAATCGAGTTGTAAAGATTATCCATGTAATCCAGCAAGTTCTGACCGGCGAAGACCGGCGACATCAATAGCGCGAATACGCCCCAGAAGCCGATGAACAGCACCAACCCCAGGCTGAATTCCTTCTTGTTGTGAATCATTGTCTTAACCTCCTTAAGCCTGGTGGGAAGTGGTGGCGTGACCGATCTTCAGATGCTTGATATTGACCACGAAAGTGCCGATAACCCAGACCGAGAAAATGGTAATGACCACGAAAAAGAGGTAGATCCCGATCTGCTCCAGGATATAGCCGGTCCTGGCCGTGATATCGATATACCCCAGGGCGGCCAGTTTGCTCGGCAGGGCGAAGGCCCGGTTAACGAAACCGGAAAGCACCGCCACCGCGTAAAAACCCCGAATGGTGGAGCCGGGCACGACCTTGGTGACCACCGAGCCGATCTGAATCCCGATCAGGGAACCCAGCAGCATGCCCATGGCCAGGGTGTAAAAGATGAAGCCGTAGATGGCGTACTGGCCCAGGCCGGCATAACCGGCGGTGAAGATGATCTGGAAGATATCGGTCCCCACCGTGGTGGAGGAGGAGACCCCCAGGATATAGACAAAGATCGGGAAGGTGAGAAAACCGCCGCCGACCCCCATGATCGCCGCGGCCAGACCGACAAAGGCCCCGGCGATGACCAGAAAAATGGCCGAAATCTTGCGCCCGCCGGGCACCACCCCCTGGTCAAAATGGACCATGGGCGGAATGTTGATGCTTTGCAGTTTCTCGGACAGAGCGGTCATGCTTTCCTTCTCGGCAACCACCTCGCCCGGGGCCACCACCGCGCCGTCAGCGCCGACCGCGCCGTCAGCGCCGCTGGTGATCTTCCGGCTCTTGCGGGAACTCAGAAAATCCGTCAGGGAGTAAAAACCGAGAAAGCCCAGCATGAAGACGTAAACGGTGGTAATGAAGGCGTCGCTGAGCACCGGATTCAGTTCATACAGGGTCCGGTTGATCAGGCCCCCCACGGTGGCCCCGCCGATGGCTCCGATCAGAAAGGTGACGGCCAGAGGCACGGAGATGTTGCCCAGCTTGCGATGGAGCACGCTGCCCATGATCGCCTTGGCGAAGATATGGAACAGATCGGTGCCCACCGCCATAATCCCCTTGACCCCGGCGCTCATCAGGGCGGGAGCGATTATGAAGCCGCCGCCGGCGCCGATGCAGCCGGTAATCAGGCCGGCGCCCAGGCCGACGCCGATGGAGGCGAAAAAGATGGTGGAAGTGTAAAAGGCCGGGCTGTAGGCCATTTTGCCCCCGAGAATGGAAGGCAGCGCGGCCACCAGTTCGTCGGCCCAGGCGATCCCGCCCAGAATGATGGGCAACAGCAGCAGTCCAAGAATAATCAGGCGCTTGCGGTCACCCAGAATCCGGTCCGACATCTCCTTTTCCCATTTGGCATGGGCTCTGGCGCCAGCCATCATGATCTGGCCGGCTTGTTTAAATGCGCTCATTGGAAGATATCCTCCTGTTAACCTTTTCGAATTATGCGATTTAATTTCTTAAACGATCTTTGGGCCCAGCATAACAAACTGAGCGGTCAGTCAGATTTTGCTGATTATAAAATAATCCGCCCCCTCCCGCCGGTTACCCGCCCTATCCTACCAAGCCTTGCTGCCGATGATTTCCTTGATGCTGTTTTCGTTCTCCTCTGTTACCAGAACCATCTTGCGGGCGCTGGCGTCTTTGATTTTCTGGGTAAGAGTTTCAATGTCCGTGGGTTTTTCCAGCAAATCGAGGGCCCCCAGCTTCATCGCCGTTACCCCTTTCTCCACCGTGGCTTTCCCGGTCAACAGGATTACCTGGAGTTTGGGATTAAGCTCCTTGAAGCGCCGCAAGGCTTCGAGACCGTCCATGCCCGGCATCTGCAGATCGAGAATGACGGCGTCGTAGCTGTCGACATCCTGGCGGGCCAGGGCCTCGATGGCGGAAGTGGTGGTCACCACCTCCATGTTCCGGTTCCGCATGCGGGCGGCCAGAGCCTCAACAAAATCCTCTTCGTCATCAACCAGCAAAATTTTCTCTTTCATGACTATTCTCCCCTACTGAGTTATCCGCTCACGTTAAGCAAGCTCTCCCCCGACTGGGAATCAGGCGGGACGATCTTGCCTCTATTGTGCCGGCCTGCCCCCAGGGGGCTATGCCGGCGGTCCAGCATTGTTAATATTTTGCTTTGGTCATTTACCAGCCAACAATGTTTAAACGCCTGACAAGCCCTGCAAACTCAATTCAAGGCGGCCGGCGGCCTGGTCCAGCCGGCAGGCGCCCCGCAGGGCGGCCAGCAAAGCCTCTTCCTGCCCGCCGGGAAAAGGGGTCGGCAGGTTATCGCCCCCCCCATCAGCCGGCTGCCAGGCTAGAACGATCAGGCCGGAGGGCCGCTCCGGATCCTGTTCCCCGGATGCTCCGGGGCCGGCGCTGACCCGCCAGGAAATTTCACTGCCGGCAGCAGCCGCCTGAAAGGAAAAATCCAGTCCGCGCCAGAGCAGGTGCAGCAGGGTGAAGGGTGCGGTGGC
>NZ_JBIPKI010000075.1:0-5341 GCF_044068515.1 Desulfurivibrio nitratireducens | reverse complement strand
TGCCGAGCCCGGCCCGCCGGAGCCGACCGACGAGCAGCCGGGACCAGCTCCAGGCCCGGAGACCCCATGATTGCGGCCATAACAGCCCCCCCGGTAACCCTGGCCACCGAAAACATCGTCAAGCAATACCGCAAGCGACGAGTGGTGGACGGCATCAGCCTGACGGTGGAAACCGGCTCGGTGGTGGGCCTGCTCGGCCCCAACGGGGCGGGCAAGACCACCACTTTTTACAGTATCGCCGGCTTTATCCGGCCCGACGCCGGCCGGATCCTGCTGGACGGGGAGGACATCACCGCCCTGCCCATCCATCGCCGGGCCCGCAAGGGACTTTCCTACCTGCCCCAGGAACCTTCGGTCTTCAAAAAACTCAGCGTCGCCGAAAACGTCCGGATCGTCCTGGAGCCCCTGGGCCTGGGCAAGGATGAGATCAAGCAGCGCATCGACACCCTGCTGGAAGAACTGCGCCTCGGTTATCTGGCCGCCAACCCGGCCCACTCCCTCTCCGGCGGCGAGCGGCGGCGGGTTGAAATCATGCGGGCCCTGGCCATGGAACCCCGCTTTATCCTCCTGGACGAACCCTTCGCCGGCATCGATCCCCTGTCCGTGGCCGACCTCCAGCAGATCATCCGGGAGCTGAAAAGGCGCGGCCTGGGGGTCTTGATTTCGGACCACAATGTCCGCGAAACCCTCAAGGTCTGCGACCGGGCCTATATCGTCAACCACGGCCGGATCTTGACCAGCGGCACCGCCGAGGATATCATTCGCTGCCCCGACGCCCGCCAGCTGTACCTGGGCGAAAACTTTACCCTTTAACGATCCGAGATGGCCCTGGAACTGCGACAGAACCTGAAACTGAGCCAGCAACTGGTGATGACTCCCCAGTTGCAGCAGGCGATCAAACTCCTGCAGCTCTCCCGCCTGGAGCTGGCGGAAACCATCCAGCACGAGATGGAAATCAATCCGGTGCTGGAAGAGGGCCTGGGCTCCCCGGAGGGCGAGGATCCCACCGGCTCCGACACCTTGCCGGACGGAGGCGGAGAAGGCAACCGCGGGCCAGAAGATGAACCGAGCCGCCCCGAGCCGGAAAAAACCAGCGAACTGGAAATGGAATCCCCCTCCTCCCTGGGGGAAATCGACTGGGGCAACTACCTGAACGAATACGCCGCCGACCAGAGCGACGGCGGTTTTAGCGGCCGGGAGCGGGACGGAGACGAAGCCCCCTCCCGTCTCGATATCCTCAGCGCCCGCCCCTCGCTCCAATCCCATCTGCAATGGCAGCTCAATCTCTCCCGGATCACCGAGGAGGAGCGCAAGGTCGGCGAGTTCATCATCGGCAACCTGGATGCCAACGGTTTTCTCACCGTCGAACCCGAGGAAATCGAGGCCCAGACCGGGTGCCGCCCGGCCGTCGCCGCCGCCGTGCTGGCCCTGGTCCGGGAGATGGATCCGGCCGGGGTGGGAGCCACCGATCTGCGCCAATGCCTGCTGCTGCAACTGGAGCGCCTGGGCCTGGCCGACTCCCTGGCGGCCCGCATCGTCCAGAACCACCTCAACCTGCTGGAGACCCGCAATTACAGTGGACTCGCCAAGGCCACGGGCCGCTCGCCGGACGAGGCGGCGGCGGCGGTGGCGGTGATCACCGGACTCAATCCCCGCCCGGGCCGGCTCTACTCCGATGAGGAGCCGGTCTATATCATCCCCGATGTCTATATCCACAAGCTGGGCGAGGAATACGTGATTCTGCTCAACGACGAGGGCCTGCCCCGCCTGAAAATCAGCAACTACTACCGGGAAATCCTCGACAAGGACTCCACCGCCCCCAACGCCACCAAGGACTACGTCCAGGAAAAGCTGCGCTCGGCCATGTGGCTGATCAAGTCGATCCAGCAGCGCCAGCGCACGATCTACCGCGTGGTGGAGAGCATCCTCAAGTTTCAGCGCGACTTTTTCGAGCACGGGGTGGCCCGGCTCAAGCCCATGGTGCTGCGCGACGTGGCCGAGGATATCGGCATGCACGAATCGACCATCAGCCGGGTGACCACCAACAAATACGTCCACAGCCCCCAGGGCATTTTCGAACTCAAATACTTTTTCAATTCCACCATCAACACCAACGGCGGCGACGCTTTGGCCTCCGAAAGCATCAAGCAGCGGCTGAAAAGCATCATCCAGCACGAGGATCCCAGGAAACCCCTGAGCGACAGCGCCATCGCCGCTGTTTTCACCCGCGACGACATCCGCCTGGCCCGCCGCACCGTGGCCAAGTACCGTGAACAACTGGGGATCCTGCCCTCCAAACTCCGCCGCCGACCCTGATGGAAAACTTTCAGCAGCACCACATTTTGGGGCGATCGGTCCGGCTTGCATAGCCAACTATGCTGCGCCGGCCCGCTTGCCCCAATCTGCGGCACTGCTGAATGTTTTCCGCCCTTATCAACTTCAAGGATGATTAGATTACTTAAATGAATGCGATTAATGATGCTGAGGGGGTTCTGATAATTCCCGAACTGAGCGCCACCACCAAGAAGGAGGCCCTGCGGGAACTGGCGGCGGCGGCCGTGGAGCAGGCCCCCCACCTGGACCCGGACCAGTTGAGCGCGATTCTCGAGGCCCGGGAGGAGCTGGGCTCCACCGGCATCGGCGACGGGGTCGCCATTCCCCACGGCAAGGTGCCGGGTTTGGCAGAGGTGCTGGTGGTGTTGGGCCGCAGCTCCAAGGGGGTGCCGTTTGCCGCCCCGGACGGGCGGCCGATCCATCTTTTCTTCCTGCTCCTGGCCCCCAGCGCCGCCGCCGCCACCTACCTCAGCCGCCTGGCCGAACTGGCCCGCTTTCTCCGGGATTCCCAGGTCCGGGCCCGGCTGCTCCAGGCCGAAAGCCGGGAAGAACTGGCGGCCAGCCTCCGCGGCGAAGCGGGCGCAAGTTATGAATGAGCCCAAGAACGAAAATCACCGCTTGCCGCAAGATGCCGGGCCCACTGAGACCCTGCATCTCAACCTGCTCAGCTTCGGCCACAAATACGGGCCGCCGCCGGCCGCCGACCTGGTTTTCGACGCCCGGGTGCTGCCCAATCCCTACTGGGTTGAGGAACTGCGCCCCCGCCACGGTCTCGAGGCCGAGATCGCCGCCTTTGTCCTCGCCAATCCCACCGGGGCCCGCTTTCTCGCCCTGCACCTGGAACTGCTTCAGTTCATCCTGGCTGAAGCCCGGGCGGCCCGGCGGCCATCCCTGACCGTGGCCGTGGGCTGCACCGGCGGTCGCCACCGTTCCCCGGCCGTGGCCCAGGCCCTGGCCGAAGCCCTGGCCGCCACCGCGCCGGTCAACCTCGAACACCGCGATATCGATCGGGAATAACCGGCTCCGGCTGGTCGTTTCCCTTGCAACAAACCTGAACTTTCTTGAATGGGTGGGCCTGATGACTGAATATCCCGCCGGAGATGGCGCCAAAGGCGCCGAGCTGCTCCGCCGCCTGCGCGAACTGCTCGGCGCCGACCGGGTCGCCGCCGCCCCCGAGGAGCTGCTGACCTACGCCTACGACGGTTCCGGCCAGGATTATCCCCCCGCCGCGGTGGTTTTTCCCCAAAGCAGCGCTGAGATTGCCGCCATCCTGCGCCTGGCCGGCGCGAGCCAAACCCCGGTGATTCCCCGGGGGGCCGGCACCGGCATGTGCGGCGGCGCCCTGGCCGTCCAGGGCGGTATTATCCTGGCCCTGGCCCGGCTCAACCGGATCATCGCCATCGACCCGGACAACCAGATCGCCGTGGTCCAGCCGGGGGTGATCACCGCCGACCTGCAGGCCGAGGTCGCCCGCCACGGCCTTTACTACCCGCCGGATCCGGCCAGCCGGGCCTTCTGCACCCTCGGGGGCAACGTCGCCTGCGGGGCCGGCGGGCCGGCCGCCGTCAAGTACGGGGTCACCCGCGACTATGTCCTGGGCCTGGAAGCGGTGCTGGCCAGCGGTGAGATCATCCGCACCGGGGTCCGGACCGCCAAAGGGGTGGTGGGCTACGACCTGACCCGCCTGCTGGTGGGCTCCGAAGGCACCCTGGCGGTGATCAGCGAAATCACCCTGCGCCTGATTCCCCTGCCCCCGGCCAAAAGCACCCTGCTGCTGCTCTGCCCCGATCTGGCCCGGGCCACCGCCCTGGTCAGCGCCATCCTCCGCCGCCTGACCCCTTCGACCCTGGAATACCTGGACCGCACCGCCCTGGCCCTGGTGGCCGACCGCCTCCCCGCCGACCTGCGTACCGCTCCCGCCGCGGCCCTGCTCCTGCTGGAATTCGCCGGCGACGAGGCGGAAATCGCCGCCCAGGGCCGCCGCCTGGAGGAATTCATCGCCACCCAGCCGGGGGTCATTCTGCGCCGGGCCGCCTCGCCGGCCGAGGCGGAGCAGCTCTGGGCGGCCCGCCGGGCTATCTCGCCTGCCGCCTTCCAACTCCGCCCCCACAAAAGCAGCGACGACGTGGTGGTGCCCCGCAGCCGGATTCCCGAGCTGGTGGCCGCCACCGAAGAGCTGGCCGCCGCCACCGGCCTGCCGATCTTCACCTTCGGCCATGCCGGCGACGGCAATATTCACGTCAATATCATGCTGGATCGGGAAAACGACGGCGAACGCCGGGCGGCGGCCGCCGCCCGGGAGGCCATTCAAAGGAGGGTGCTGGAACTGGGCGGTACCCTCTCGGGCGAGCACGGGGTGGGGATCAGCAAGGCGGGGGCCATCGCCGCCGAAGTGGAGCCGGCGGCCCTGGAGTTGATGCGCAAGCTGAAAAAGGTCTTCGACCCGGCCAACATCCTCAATCCCGGCAAGATCTTCCCGCCGGCTTGAAGGCCGAGCCGCTTGTTACTTAATTTACGCAAAAAGGTTGGATTAACGGTTGGTTAAACTGTTGGGGGCTTGAACAAAGTTTTTAAAAAAAAATTTACCACAGAGGACACAGAGAGCACAGAGAAGTCAGGGGCGAAAAGCTGGTGGAAAAAAAATGAGCACCGGCAATAAATGCCAGCGCAGAGGATTTTTTTACCGAAAGTCCTCTTAATATTTTAAGAAGTTATTCCGCTGCTGCCGGTCAATTAAGTTTGGTGATATTCGGCAAAACTGGCCAAATTATCTCTGTGTCCTCTGTGCTCTCTGTGGTTTACTTTTCAGCCGGAATTTTTGCCGATTACCTTTAGTTGCTCCCTTTTTGCCCCAAAGCTGTCGCGATTTCCTGCTGCAAAGCCGCCACCATGGCGAGAGGATCGGCGGCGGTGCGGATCGGCCGGCCCACCACCAGGTAATCGGCCCCGGCGGCGATGGCCGCGCCGGCGGTGGTGAAAGCAAGAACTTGCGACCGACAAATCCTTG
>NZ_JBIPKI010000074.1:0-5492 GCF_044068515.1 Desulfurivibrio nitratireducens | reverse complement strand
CGGCCGGCGGCCAGTTCCCGGGCGAGGGCGGTTACGGCCCGGCGCCGCTCTTCGCGAATTTGCTTTTCCCGGGCGGCCAGCAGGGCGTCATGATCACAGGCTGGATCGCTGATCCCCTGCAAGCGCAGGGTCAGCAGGGGCCGGCGACCGAGGGCCGCGGCCAGTTGATCCAGGCTCCGGCCTCCATCCCGGCTCAGTTCGGCGCTGCCGGCCGCAAAAGAGATCTGGCCGGCAATAGCCAGGTCGGGCATTTCCCGGTCAAGCAAGGCCCAGGGAGCGCCGGCGGCCTCTTCCCGCAGTTCAGCGATGAAAGCCGCGATGGCGGCTAAATAAGGGTGGTCCCGCCGATTCAGGTTGATGGTGAGCGGCAGCTCCAGCCTCAGGCGTTCTTCCCGGTCGGCCAGCAAAGCCTGCAAAAGCAGCAGGCCTTCAGCGCCCTCTTCCGCCGGGGCCAGGTCCAGGGCGGTCAGGGTTAACTGCTGGTCGATCTTGACCGTGTGGCCGTCTCTGGTCAACCGGGCTTGCCCGTCCAGGTAGCCCCGGCGGATGGCGGCGCCCAGCCGGCCATTGAGATAGGGGGCCAGAGCCGGCAGCGGCAACCGGCCCAGTTCCAGCTCCAGGCCGGCATCGTTGCGGTCGGCCAGGGGTCGGAGGGAACCCCGGAAGAGGATGGCGCTTTCCCCGGGACCCCGGGCGCTCAGATCGACCTTGATTTCGCCACCGCCGCTTCCCGGCTGCCGGTGGAGTACTCCGCTGATGGCGGTGAGCCCGACCTTGAAAAGGGGGTCATGGCCCTGGTCGCTGAATTCCAGCCGGCTGTGGCGGATTTCCACCCGGCCGGGCAACAGCCGGGAGGAGAGCAGGGGCCGGTCCGGCGGAGGGAAGTTGTAGTTTTGCTCTGCGGTGCGGACCAGGTGGGCATAGCCCTGCTCGATGGTCAGGCTGCGGACCAGGGAGCCGCGGCGCAGCAGGTGAAAAAAACCGCCGTCGGCCACCAGGGTGCGGAAGGAGAGGATCGGGTCCACCCGGTCATAGGAATCACTCCGGCGGGGGCCGATGATGCCGTTTTGCAGCACCAGCTTGCCCGCCAGGGGACGCCATTCGGCCCGGGCGATGGTCACCGGCCGGTCCAGCTTTTTCTCCAGGTACTGGGCCAGCAGACGCGGTCCGGTAAGGGGGAAGACCAGTTGGGAGCCAAGCAGGTAAAAAAACAGCAGGATCCCGGCGGCCACGACGGGCCAGAACAGGCGGTAGGACAAGGGCCGGGGCGGGCGGCGGCGCGGGGGGAGATCATCGTCCGGTTGGTGGGGCGGCTGCTGGTCGGCGGCGGACCCCCGAGGCATTGCCGGCGCCGCCGCGGGGGGCTCCGGGGCAGGTTCTGCGGTGGCGGGTTCCTCGGGAGCGGTCGGCTGATCCGCAATGGGGATTGCGCCGATGGAGTCAAACTCTTTGCTGCTCATTGCTGCTGATTCTCATGGGGCGCTGGGCCCGGGACGAGGGTTGGGCTGCTTGGGGAACTGGCGGGGGGCGCCGGGACATGCTATAATCGCCCGCCGAAAGCCCGCCTTAACTAAGGGGCCGTTCAGGTCCAGCCGTTACTCAGGGACGGCGCTCTCGGCAAACCTGGCGAAATGATCGGCGGCCAGGCTTCGCGTCCCGGCAATTATCTTAACCATCTCGGCCATTGGTGGCAACCGTGAAACAAATTTCAGACTTGCTTAATCTTCCCCGGGGCCTGCTGGTCCTGGTCCTGGTGCCGCTGCTCACCGGCCTGGTGAGTTTCAGCGCCCTGCTCCTGGCTCTCTTCCTGGGCTATCGGGACGGCCGCTTGCAGTTCCTGCCCCGCTGGTGGGGGCGCCGGATCTGCCGGGCCAGCGGGGTGATGGTAACCATCAAGGGGCTCGAGGGGCTGGATCGCGGCAAACCCTACATCTTTGCCGCCAACCATCAGAGCCAGTTTGATATTTTTGTGCTCCAGGGCCACCTGGGCTTTGATTTCCGCTGGCTGGCCAAAAAGGAGTTGTTCGCCATTCCTCTCTTCGGCTGGGCCATGCGGCGAGCCGGCTATATCCCGGTGGATCGCAGCCATGGCCGCCGGGCTTTGGAGAGCCTCAATGAAGCGGCCCGGCAAATCGCCGCCGGCACCTCGGTGATCATTTTCCCCGAGGGAACCCGCAGCTCGGACGGCAAATTGCAGCCCTTCAAGGCCGGTGCCATGGTGCTGGCGATCAAGGCCGGGGTCGAGGTGGTGCCGGTGGCCATTACCGGAACCCATGAGATTCTACCCAAGGGCAAGCTGCTGGCCAGGCCCGGCCGGGTTACGATCACCATCGGTCAACCGATTGCCACCGGTGATTACAACCTTAAACAGAAGCAGAACCTGGCGGAGCTGTTGGAAGAAAAGGTGCGGAATCTCCTGGCCGCCTGAGGGGTTGCCGGGCCAGGCCCCGCCTTACGAGACCGGGGGCGGCAGGACCAGTTCGCCGCGGCTGGAGTCGAGCCGGACCATGGCGCCCAGGGGCAGGGTCAGGTTGCGGGGGCCGTGGCCGGCGGGGAAGTTGGCCCACAGGGGCAGCTCCTGGCGGGCGGTCAATTCCAGCAGGCGTTGCCAGATCTCTTCCGGCGGGCCGCATTCCTTGAATTCGCCCAGGATGATGGCCGCCGGTCGGGCCAGCCGCCCGGCCAGGGCCAACTGGGTCAGCAGGCGATCCAGGCGATAAGGAGCTTCGCCCACGTCCTCCAGCAACAGCACGGCCCCAGCCAGCTCGGGCTCCCAGGCGGTGGCCAGCAGATGGTTGAGCGAGGCCAGGTTGCCCCCCAGCAGGGGCCCGCCGGCGTTGCCGGGGCGCAGGATCTCCAGACCAGCCGGCCGGATGACATCAGGGAAACGGCCGGCCAGAGCCGCCAGAAAATGGCGGATGGACTCGGGCTCGGATTGGCTCAGGGTACACAGCATGGGGCCGTGGAAGGGGACGAGGACGGTGCGCTGGAGCAAGGCGGCATGGAGTACGGTGAGATCGGAAAAGCCGATCAACATCTTGGGCCGGCTGTTGAGCAGATCCCAGTCCAGCAGCGGCAGAAGGCGCAGGCAACCGTAGCCTCCCCGCAGGGCCAGCAGGGCTTTGACCTCGGGATCGCGCCACAGGTCGTGCAGTTCCGCCGCTCGCGCCCGGTCGTCGGCGGCCAGGTAGCCCGGTTGCCGGGTCAGGATATCGTCGCGGCAGCGGATTTTGAAGCCGGCCTCCCGGAGCAGGCGCAGGCCGGCCGCGGCGGCGCCCGGGTCGAGTACCGGCCCGGCCGGGGCGAAAATGCCGATGGTATCGCCCTTAACCAGGGGCGGCGGCAGCCGGCGCTTAACTGTTGCGTTCATAAATGATCCGCAGCCCTTCCAGGGTGAGCAGGGGGTCGACCTCTTCGATCACTTCGGTGTAGGGGGCAATCAGCTCCGCCATGCCGCCGGTGGCGATGACCTTGGGAACCTCCGGGGCCATCTGCCGGCCGACCCGCCCGACCAGGCCCTCGATCATGGCGGCATAGCCGAACAGCAGGCCCGAGCGAACGGCCTCGACGGTACTGGTGCCGATGGCGGCGGCCGGGGGGATGGTGATATCCACCCGGGGCAGCTTGGCGGTCCTTTGCCCCAGGGCCTCCAGGGCGATGGCGACTCCGGGGGTAATGGTACCGCCCAGGTAGTCGCCGGCGGCGGAAACGCAGTCCAGGGTAATGGCGGTGCCGAAATCGACGATGATCAAGGCTGTCCGGTAACGCTCGTAAGCCGCGGTGGCGTTGACCAGCCGATCGGCCCCGACTTCGGCCGGATTGGGGATGGCCACCCGGATCGGATAATCGAGCCGGTTGTTCACCTCCAAGGGGGTGATGTCGAGATCCAGGCCCAGGAATCCGGCCGCGAAGCGATTCCAGGTGGAGGTGACCTGCGGCACCACGCTGGCGATGACCATGCCTCCGATTTGGCCGAAGGTGATGTTTTCCATGGCGAACAGGCCATGGAGCAGGGCGGCCAGTTCATCAACCGTGGCCGCCGGGTTGCTGCCTACCCGCCACTGGCAGCGCAGGCGCGAGGCCTTGAATAGCCCGATAACCGTATGAGAGTTGCCCACGTCGATGGCGAGTAGCATGGCTTGGCTCCTTGGGCGGCCGGGCGGTTGCGGCAAGCCGCTGCGACCGGTTAAGATTAAACGATAGGCGAGTTGAGCCGGGCGACCGAACCCGGAAGCCGTCACCCGTGGGACTGTACCAGAAAGAAAAGCGGCTTGTCCAGAGAGACCGCTTAATTCCGCCCCACAGTTTTTGTTACCGAAGCAGTTGAAGTTCTAACCGGCCTCTTGGTTTGGTGGCGTCCAACGCGTACCGGGGCAAGGGGTTTTAACCGCCGGTCGGGAGCAGCATGACATCCGCCCGGCGCCAGGGAGAAAAAGAAATGGAATATGTGCAGATCGTAACCACCGTGTCCACCAAGGAAGCCGCCGAACGGATCGCCCGCACCCTGCTCGAGGAGCACCTGGCCGCCTGCGTCCAGATCGTGGGGCCGATCACCAGCATGTACTGGTGGCAGGGAACCATTGAGCGCACCGATGAATACCAGTGCCAGATCAAAAGTCGGGCCGATCATTTCAACCGGATCGAGGAAGCCATTGTCCGGATTCACCCCTACGAAGTGCCGGAGGTGGTGGCCCTGCCCATGCCCCTCTGCAGCGGCGGATACGCCAACTGGCTGCGGGAAGAACTCAAGGACCGAGCTCAGCCGTGAGCGACAAAAAAAAACCTGCGCCCCGCCGCCGGCGCCGGGGGCGCCAGTTTGCCTGTCACTGCTGCCGCCGGGAACTGCCTTACTGTCGGAACTGCACCTGCGGTTTCGAGATCTGCGATGAGTGCTTCCACCAGAACCTCTGGGGCCTGAGCAACGGCCCCACCTGGGTCTGCCCCGATTGCGGCCGGATCCACATGCTGAACGGCTGACGCCGGCTGGGGCCGCCGCCGCTTTCCGCCGGGCAACTCGCGGCACCGGGGCGACACCCGCGGGGCCGGGAACTTTTTCCAAACTGGTCAAGCTATGATGCTGCTGGATGAACTGTGGGCCGGGCTGGCCTTGCCCCTGGGGCGGATATTTATCTTCATCTCCCTGGGGCTGGTGCTGGCCACCCTGATCGAGGAACTGGGCTGGAACCGGGCTTTGTCGCGCCTGGCCCTGCCGTTCATCCGTTTCGGCCGTTTTTCGGAAACCGCCGGTTCCAGTTTCGCCCTGGCCTTCGTCTCCGGGATCTCGGCCAACACCATGCTGGCCGAGGCCTACCGCGACGGCCGGATCGCCCGGCGGGAACTGCTGCTGGCCCACCTGCTCCACAGCCTGCCCCGCTACTTTATGCATCTGCCCACGGTCTTTTTCCTGATGCTCCCTTTCATCAAGGGGGCGGCCTTGCTTTATGTCGGGCTCACCTTTCTGGCCGCCCTGCTGCGAACCCTGTCGATCGCCG
>NZ_JBIPKI010000073.1:0-5889 GCF_044068515.1 Desulfurivibrio nitratireducens | reverse complement strand
CGCTGTGGCAATCGGGAACGGCTAAATCGGGATGAGCTTGAGAGCTTTCTTGATTCCCCCCGCGTCGAACTCCTGCCTGTCGAAGAGGAGACGGCAGAATTCTATGCCCAGATTTTTGCCGATTTGAAGCTCCGTGGCCGCCCCATACCCACCAATGATTTGTGGATTGCCGCCAGCGCCATGCAGCACGGCCTGGCGCTGGCTACTTACGACGATCATTTCAGCAGCGTCAGCGGCTTGCTGCTGGTTGAGAAGACAGCAAGAATCGGAGGATAAAACCATGTCCACCATTACTTTACGCGGAGTTGATCCCCAACTTGCTCAAAGCTTGAAGGAGCGGGCTAAACAGGAAAACAGCAGTGTCAACGCCCTGCTGCTGACCATTATCAAGGAATCGCTCGGGCTGGAGAAAAAACAACGCCGCAAGCGCTACAATGATCTGGATCATCTGGCCGGCACCTGGAGTGAGCGGGACGCCGCTGAATTTGAGCAGGCTATAAGCAGCTTTGAAACGGTGGATGAAAATCTCTGGCAATAGAGCTTTTTTTCGTGCTATGCGCCATCGTTTCCGAAGCAATTGACTGGTGTTGGCCAGCGGCAATGCCCGCCATTTTGCGCGCATCCCCGGCCTGACCATTGAATGAATGAAGAAGGTCTGCTCGGGTAATGATTTCGGTAAGCAAAAAACAACTATGCAAATTAAGGAAACGCGATAACGGCACAGTCCCGTTTACCTGCCTAGGTCCGGCCGGCCGGAGCAGCTTCGGAAGCGCAGAAAGGCCGATCAAAATGTATGGCACTTGCGATGTCCCGCCGTCCCCCGCCGTAAATGGCGGTTGTACTTGTGCTTGACAAATATCCGGTTATATTGTGGCGCCGTCACGTCCGGAGAGCCGGGCAAGCTGGGTTGTCTTGACGGCCGCCCCGGCCTGCGATATGGTAATACCATAACAAGTAATACCGGAGGCGGCCATGCGCATCACCAGCAAGGGACAGGTAACCATTCCGCGGGAAGTACGAGAAAAATTCGGCTTGTTGCCCCACACGGAGATCGAGTTCCGGGTAGAAGGCAACACGATCACCATCCATAAAAGCCAGGGCCCGGCCAAAAGGGGACGCGCCCTGGTGGAGCGGATGCGCGGCCGGGCCACCATCAGGATGAGTACCGCGGAAATCATGGCGTTGACCCGAGGGGAATGATGAGCACCGGGGTGCTGGTTGACAGCAATGTGCTGCTCGATATCCTCGAGGAGGATCCCCAGTGGTTTTCCTGGTCGGCGGAGCGCCTGGCGGATTGCGCGGAGCGCTTTCAGCTCATCATCAATCCGGTGATTTACGCCGAAGTTTCGGTGGGTTTTGCCCGGATCGAGGAACTGGAAGACGCCCTGCCCCAAGCCGACTTTGCCCGCCGGCCCCTGCCCTGGGAAGCCGCCTTTCTCGCCGGGAAATGCTTTGTCCGCTACCGGCGGGCCGGAGGGCGGCGCCGCTCGCCCCTGCCGGATTTTTTTATCGGCGCTCATGCCGCCGTGGAGGGACTTGCCCTGTTGACCCGCGATGCCGCCCGTTACCGGAGCTATTTCCCCCGTCTTGAATTGATTGCCCCCTGATGAGGCCTTGAATATCTTTTTCCCCCCAAACGAGGAACAACCATGCCCAAACGAGAGGATATCCAGAGCATTCTGATCATCGGTTCCGGCCCGATCATCATCGGCCAGGCCTGCGAGTTTGATTATTCCGGCACCCAGGCCTGCAAGGCCCTGCGTAAACTGGGCTACCGAATTATCCTGGTCAACTCCAACCCGGCCACGATCATGACCGATCCGGGCATGGCTGATGCCACCTACATCGAACCTCTCAACGTGGCCAAGCTGACCGAAATCATCGCCAAGGAGCGGCCCGACGCCCTGCTGCCCAATCTCGGCGGCCAGACGGCCCTGAACCTCTCCATGGCCCTGGCCGAGGCAGGGGTGCTGGACCAGTACAAGGTTGAGGTCATCGGCGTCAATCTGGCGGGGATCAAACGGGGAGAGGACCGCGAGACCTTCAAAGAGACCATGGCCGCCCTCGGGATCGAGACCGCCCGCAGCGAAATCGCCACCACGTTGGACAGAGCCCGGGAAATCGTTCAGGAGCTCGGCCTGCCGGTGGTGATCCGGCCCGCCTACACCATGGGCGGAACCGGCGGGGGCTTTGCCTACAACCTGGAAGAGTTTGAAGACATCGCCGCCCGGGGGCTGGCCTTGAGCCCGGTCAGCCAGGTTCTCATCGAGGAATCGGTGCGGGGCTGGGAAGAGCTGGAAGTCGAGGTGGTCCGCGACGCCAAGAACCAGAAGATCTCGGTCTGCTTCATTGAAAACGTCGATCCCATGGGGGTCCATACCGGGGATTCCTTCTGCACCGCCCCGATGCTGACCATTTCCCCCGAGCTCCAGGCCCGGCTGGAGGATTACTCCCACCGCATTGTCGAGGCGATCGAGGTCATCGGCGGCACCAACGTCCAGTTTGCCCACGATCCCCAAACCGGGCGGGTGGTGGTGATCGAAATCAACCCGCGGACCTCCCGCTCCTCGGCCCTGGCCTCCAAGGCGACCGGCTTTCCCATCGCCCTGATCTCGGCCATGCTGGCCGCCGGCCTGACCCTGGATGAAATCCCCTACTGGCGCGACGGCACCCTGGAGAAATATACCCCCTCGGGGGATTACGTGGTCATCAAGTTTGCCCGCTGGGCCTTTGAAAAATTCAAGGGGGTCAAGGATCAGCTCGGCACCCAGATGAAGGCCGTCGGCGAAGTGATGAGCATCGGCAAGAACTACAAGGAGGCCTTGCACAAGGCGATCCGCTCCCTGGAAAACGGCCGTTACGGCCTGGGTTTTGCCGCCAATTTCAACAAGAAATCCCTGCCGGAGCTGCTGGATCTGCTGGTGGAGCCGAGCAGCGAGCGCCACTTCATCATCTATGAAGCCCTGCGCAAAGGGGCGAGCATCGAGCAACTGCGGGAGCGCACCCATATCAAGGCCTGGTTCCTCGAGCAGATGCGGGAGCTGGTGGAGCTGGAAGAGCAGATCCTCCCCTTCGCCGGCCAACTGCCCCCCGACGAGTTGCTGATCCAAGCCAAGAAGGACGGCTTTGCCGACCGCTACCTGGCCCAGATCCTCGGCATCGCGGAAACCGCCGTGCGCAAGCGCCGCCTGGCTCTCGGGCTGGCCGAGGCCTGGGACGCGGTGCCGGTCAGCGGGGTCGATGATGCCGCCTACTACTATTCCAGCTACAACTGCCCGGACCAGGTGCCGGTCAGCAAGCGCAAGAAAATCATGGTCCTCGGCGGCGGGCCCAACCGGATCGGCCAGGGCATCGAATTCGACTATTGCTGCGTCCATACCGCCTTCGCCCTGCGGGACGCGGGCTATGAGACGATCATGGTCAACTGCAACCCGGAAACAGTTTCCACCGACTATGACACCTCGGACAAGCTCTATTTCGAACCTCTCACCGTCGAGGATGTGCTGTCGATCTATCACAAGGAGCAGCCGGAGGGGGTGGTGGTCCAGTTCGGCGGCCAGACCCCGCTCAACATCGCGGCGGAACTGCAGGCGGCCGGGGTCAGGATCATCGGCACCAGCCCGGAGACCATCGACCTGGCCGAGGATCGCGAACAGTTCAACGCGATGATGAAGAAACTCGCGATCCCCCAGCCCGAATCGGGCATGGCGGCCAGCATCGGCGAGGCCCTGCTCATCGCCCAGCGCATCGGCTACCCCCTCATCGTCCGGCCCTCCTATGTCCTGGGCGGCCGGGCCATGGAGATCGTTCACGACGAGGATATGCTGCTTGAATACCTGCAGAAAGCGGTGGACATCTCCCCCGGCCGGCCGATTCTCATCGACTCCTTTCTGGTCGATGCCGTCGAGGCGGAGGCCGACGCCGTCTGCGACGGCCGCCGGGCCTTCGTTCCCGCCGTGATGGAGCATATCGAAATGGCCGGGGTCCATTCGGGCGACTCCGCCTGCGTAATCCCCCCGGTCAATATCGCGGCGAAGCACCTGGCGACGATCACCGAATATACCGAGCGGATCGCCCTGGAAATGGGGGTGGTCGGCCTGATGAACATCCAGTACGCCATCTATCGCGACCAGGTTTACATCCTGGAGGCCAACCCCCGGGCCAGCCGGACCGTGCCGCTGGTTTCGAAGATCTGCAACATCGCCATGCCCCGCCTGGCGGTGCAGGCGATGCTCGGCCAGCCCCTTGATCCGGCCCGGCTCAATTCGGGGCCGATCCCCTACTTCGGGGTCAAGGAGGCGGTTTTCCCCTTCAACATGTTCCCCGAGGTCGATCCGCTGCTCGGGCCGGAGATGCGCTCCACCGGCGAGGTCCTCGGCCTGGCCGCCAACTACGGCCTGGCCTTCTACAAGGCCCAGGAAGCCACCGGCACCAGCCTGCCCCTGGCCGGCACCGTGCTGCTCACCGTGGGGGAGCCGGACAAGCGCCCCATTCTCGAGGCCGCCCGGACCCTGGCCGCCTTAGGCTTTGTCCTGCTGGCCACCGAAGGCACCGCCAGTTTCCTCAACGACCAGGGGATCGCGGCGGAAGCGGTGAAGAAAATGCACGAGGGGCGCCCCAACCTTGCCGACCTGCTCAAAAACGGCGAGATCCACCTGGTGGTCAACACCCCGGTCGGCAAGCAGAGCCTGCACGACGATTCCTACATCCGCAAGACCGCGATCCGCTACAAGGTTCCCTACATCACCACGGTGGCGGCGGCCACGGCGGCGGCCAAGGGCATTGCCGCCCGGCTGCAGGGCAAGGGCGAAGTCCGGTCTCTCCAGTCCTACCATGCCGCCCTGGCGGCCAGATAGGTGACGGCCCTGCTTTGGCGCCGACTACGTATTCGGCGGCCCCCGGCCCCGGCCGGGGCGCCGCTGCTGCTGGCCGGCGGGATCCGGCGATGAGCGCGGCGGGAGATTATCCCGAGCATCCCCGGATGGGGGTCGGGGCGCTGGTGATCCGGGACGGCCGGGTGCTGCTGATCAAGCGCGGCAACCCCCCCGGCGAGGGGACCTGGACGGTGCCGGGCGGCCGGGTGCAACTCGGGGAAAGCCTGGCCGAGGCGGCCCGGCGGGAGGTTCGGGAGGAAACCAGCGTAACGGTGGCCATCGGCCGGCCCCTGGAACCCCTGGAGCTGATCGAACGGGATCCGGACCAGCGGGTGCGCTTTCACTATATCATCGTCAATTTCACCGCCGAATATCTGGCGGGGGAAGCGGTGGCCGGCGACGACGCCCTGGCGGCGGCCTGGCTGGCGCCCGACGATCTGGCCGGGTTGCCGCTCGGTCCCGGTACCCGGACCCTGCTGGCCAAGGTTTTTCCGGAGTATCTGCCATGAAAACGTATCGAAGGGTTCTGACCATCGCCGGCTCGGATTCCGGGGGCGGGGCCGGCATTCAGGCCGATCTCAAAGCTTTCTCCGCCCTGGGCTGCTACGGCATGACGGCCATCACCGCCCTGACCGCCCAGAATACCTGCGGGGTGACGGCCATCCACCCGGTGCCGGCGGCGATGGTCGGGGCCCAGATCGAGGCGGTGCTGACCGATATCGGAGTTGACGCGATCAAGATCGGCATGCTCAACACCCCCGAGGTCATCGAGGAAGTGGCCCGGCAACTGCGGGGCTGCGGAGCGGTTCCCATCGTGCTCGACCCGGTGATGGTGAGCAAGAGCGGCGCCAAGCTGCTGCACGACGAGGCCATCGCGGCCCTGCGGCAAATCCTGATCCCCCGGGCGACCATCATCACGCCCAATATCCCCGAGGCCGAGGTGCTGAGCGGCCAGACCATCCGGACCCGCGCTGAGTTCGAAACGGCGGCCGCGGCCCTGCTCAAGCTGGGGCCG
>NZ_JBIPKI010000072.1:0-6391 GCF_044068515.1 Desulfurivibrio nitratireducens | reverse complement strand
TACCGGTTCGGGATCCGCAACGGGCAGCCGTCGGCACCGCCGAGCAACTGCTGATCGGCAGCGGCCGGCGTACCCATCCGAGCCTGGTCCGGGCCAAATACCGCCTGGGCCGGCGGGCGGCGGCGGTTTGCAGCATGAGCCCCGGTCCCCTGTTCCGCCCCGCCTTTGATCTTTGCCTGGTGCCCGAGCATGATGCCATCGCCGCGGGGGAGAATGTTCTGCCAACCCATGGTCCCCCCTGCCTGCCGGTCAACGAAGGCCGGCATGACCCCGACCGGAGCCTGGTCCTGATCGGCGGCCTGGACCCCAAAAGTCACCACTGGGATTCGGAGGAGATCTGCCGCCAGGTGGCAAGCCTGCTCAAAAAACATCCCGAGCGGGAATGGACCATATCCTCCTCCCCCCGGACCCCGGAGGATACCGTGACCCGGCTGGCGACCCTGGCCGCCGCCCTTCCCGGCCGAACGGCCTTTCACCGGGCCGAGGAGACCCCCCGGGGCTGGATCGAAGATCAGTACCGGCATAACCGGGAAGTCTGGGTCAGCGCCGACAGCATTTCCATGATTTACGAGGCCCTCAGCGCCGGCTGCCGGGTGGGAGTGCTGACAGTGCGCTGGCGGCGGCCGGACAACAAGTTTCAGCGCGGCCTGGATTACCTGGAACAGCGGAACCTGATTGTTTACCTGGAGGCCTGGCTGGCCGGCACGCCCTGGCCGAGCGGCGCCTTGGTCTTCAACGAAGCCGAACGTTGCGCCCGGGAGATTTTAGCAAGATGGTGGCCGGAAAGATTGTAAGCCCCGCCGCCGGCGAGGCTGAACGAAGACTGGTGGTTGTCCAGGTGCTGCCCGAACTGGAAAGCGGCGGGGTGGAGCGCTACGTTCTGGACCTGGCTCGCGCCCTGGTCCGCCTGGGCCACGAGTCCCTGGTGGTTTCCGGGGGCGGTCGCCTGGTTGCGCAACTGGAGGCCGCAGGCAGCCGCCATTTTACGATGCCGCTGGGCAAAAAAAGCCCCACCACCATGGCCTGGATCCTCCCCCTGCGCCGGCTGCTGGAGCGCAACCGGGTCGATATCCTCCATCTCCACTCCCGGATGCCGGCCTGGATCGCCTATCTCGCCTGGCAAAGCCTGCCGGCGGCCCGCCGCCCCCGGCTGGTTACCTCCTTTCACGGCTTTTATTCGGTGAACCGCTACAGCGCGATTATGACCAAAGGCGAAAAAGTGATTGCCATCTCCCGGGCCATCCAGGAGCATGTCAGCGCCCAATACCGGGTGCCGGCCTCACGCCTGGAGCTGATCCATGGCGGGGTGGACAGCGAAATCTTCGCGCCCGCCGCGGTCGCCCCCGAGCGCCCGGCCGCGTTGCGGGCCCAATGGGGCCTTACCGGCACCGAGCCGGTGATCATGTTGCCCGGCAGGATCACCAGGCTCAAGGGCCACCAGATATTTTGCCAAGCCCTGGCCACTATCCCGGAACTGGCCTGGCAGGCGGTCTGCGTGGGGGACCTGGGCGAGAACCCCGATTATGCCGCCGAATTAAGCCGCTTAACCAGAGAGCTGGGAATCAGCCAGCGGGTTCACATGGTCGGCCATTGCGCCGACATGCCGGCGGCCCTGAGTCTGGCCGACCTGGTGGTATCGGCCACCTCCAGTCAGGCCGAAGCCTTCGGCCTGGTCGCGGTGGAGGCCGCCGCCATGAACAAGGCGGTGATCGCCTCGGCCCACGGCGGCAGCCTCGAAACGGTAGTGCCGGGCAAGACCGGCTGGCTGGTGGAGCCCGCCAGCGTCAGCGGCCTGGCCACCGCCCTGCGGGAGGCCCTGGGCGACCCGGCGCGCTTGCGGGAATTTGGGATCAACGGCGGAGAATGGGTAAGGGCCAACTTCACGGTGGCCATAATGACCGCCAAGATCATGGCGCTGTACCGGCAATTATTGCTTCCGGCAAACCCCAATCGCGATAGGCGGCAGAATTAACCCCCGCCCGGGCGACGCCCAGAGCATTTATTACCAACAAACGAGACCAGCATGAGCATCATTGCAAAAATTACCAGCATTCAAACCCGCCACCAGGCTGCTCTGCTGTTGGTGGCCTCCTTTCTGATCCTGTTTCCGTTTCGCCGCTTCTGGGAAATACCTTTCGCCCTTATGGCCCTGCTGGGCCTGCTGATCCTTGCTGTTCAGGCAAGGTCCCTGTGGCAGCGACCCGAAGTCAAAATCTTCACCCTGATTTTCGCCGCCTTCTGGGTGCCCATGCTGATTTCCCTGCTCGGGGCGGTGAACCCGGAGAGAAGCCTGACCTCGACCCTGGCTTTTGCCCGCTTGTACCCGGCGGGAATTTTCATCATGGTCACCCTGGCCGTCCCCGGAGCCTCGGAAAAACTTTTGCGGATCTGCGCCTGGGTGCTGCTGGCTTGGGTGGCCGATGCGCTGCTGCAGATCGCCACCGGCACCAATATATTGGGCTACACCGCGCCGGGGGGACGCATCAATGGCTTTTTCGGCAGCCTGCGGCCCGAACTGGGGGTCTACCTGCCTGCCATTTCCCCGTTGCTGCTGGTATACGCCCGCCGCTTCTGGCCGCCGATTTTGCAGATTGGCCTGGTTGTCGCCCTGACCCTGGTGGTGTTCATGGCCGGCAGCCGCAACGGCTGGATCATGTTCGCCCTGGTGCTGGCCGGCCTGGCCGCCTGGATCATTTGGCAGGAAAAAAAGCCGATCCTGCAATGGCTCGCCCTGGCGGCCCTGCTGGCCATCGGCAGCGTGGTGGGCGCCTATTCGCTCTCGCAACCCTTCGCCGACCGGGTCGATGTCTCCTTAATGGCCTTCCGGGGAGATGTAGAGTCTCTTAATGTTGCCAGCGCCCAGCGGGTAACCATCTGGCAGACTGCCGGCCGCATGTTGGCTGACCAGCCGATCAACGGAATCGGGGCCCGGGGCTTCCGTTACGCTTATCGTGATTATGCCGATCCAGAGCAAGATCCCTTCATCCAGGATCCCAATGAGCTTGGAGCGACCCACCCGCATTTGCTGATCCTGGATATCGGGGCGGAAACCGGGGTTATCGGTCTGGCCGGATTTGCTTTTGCCCTGGCCATCTTAATCCGCACCTGGCGGCAATCCCGGCTCCGCCTCCACCTGCTGCCATATGCCCTGGCCATGCTGGCAGTCTTTTTTCCCCTTAATACCAGCTACGCCATCTACGCTTCCGACTGGTCCGCCTTCTGTTTCTGGCTGACCGCCCTTTTCTGCGCCACCGGGATGATGTATAGAGAGCAACACACATGACATGCTGCCGAATTCCATCCTGGCAATAAATCTTACAGCCCGATCTTAAAAATTATGATATCAGCGCTGAGCAGTCATCGGCCCTGGGAACAACAACAGGCCTGTTTACCAATGATAGAGGTTGACTCAAAGACTTTGCCATCTATAACCGTCAAACTGCGGGCCCGGATGGACCCGGAAGCTGTGGTCCGGCACTTCGGGCGCCAGTTGCCGCAGGCAACAAAGAGCTGGGGCAATTGCCGCTTTGTTTTTGACCCGGAAGCACGTGATTACGACTGGCTGGTGGTCTACCACGACCTTTCCCGCCCGGCCGGCAAGCCGGGACTGGAGCAATTGGCCTGCCCCCGGGCCCGGACCATTCTGGTCACCACCGAACCCTCCACCATAACGGTTTACGGCACCGACTACCTGCGGCAGTACGGGACCATTATCACCAGCCAGGAGCCCTGGATTTTCCGCCACCCCCGGGTGGTTTTCACCCAACCGGGCCTGATCTGGTTCTACGGCTTCCCCTTCGAGGAGGGGCCCCTGCGCACCTATGACGATCTTCGGGCAACTCCGCCGCCGGTCAAAAGCAGACTGATCTCAACCGTTTGCTCTAACCGGGCCGGGGGCCTGACCCTGCACAGCCGCCGCGTCAGTTTCACCCGGAAACTGCAGGCCGCGCTGCCGGAGCTGGAGGTTTTCGGCCATGGGGTCAAGCCCATGTCCGACAAGGCTGAAGCCCTCGATCCTTACCAATACCATATTGCGGTTGAAAACCATGTCTACCGGCATCACCTGACCGAAAAACTGCCCGATGCCTTCCTCGGCTACACCCTGCCCTTTTATCATGGCTGCCCCAACGCCAGCGACTATTTCCCCCGCGAAAGCTTCATCCCCATCGATATCGGCGACTTCAATGCCGCCCGCGACATCATCCGTAGCACCATCAAAAACGACGAGTACCTGGATCGCCTGCCCTATATCATCGAAGCCCGGCGCCGGGTGCTGGAAGATTACAATCTCTTCTCGGTACTGGAGCGCTACATCCGGGCCAACCATGAGCAAGACGGGAGCGAGACGCGGAGGGAGAATAACGAGGAAGTGATCATGAACCGTCAGACCTTAAGGATCAAAAAACCGTTGAGCGGGATCAGGAGCCTGTTCGAAAAAGCCCTAGTCAAGGGCCGGCATTACCTATAAGAGGCCGGGATCCTGTACCACCTGGGATTATCGGCGCCCTGGCGCGGATATATATTGCTGAGCCGGCATGCTCAGCGCCAGTATTCGGCAATCCATGGAGTGGGCTTAAGGGTCTTGTAAAAGCGCTTGTACCATGGCACCGGCTTGCCCCATACCCCGGCTAAAGCGTCAGGGGGATTGGGATTGCCGTGAAACACGATCACTCTGGCCTTGGCCGGAATTCCGGTCGGGGCGATAAAACTGTTCAAAATCCCCCCCGGCAGGCAGTGCATTTTAAAACTGCGGCACCATTCGTCAGGGAAATAGGCAAAATTGTCCTTTCCCAAAGCTCGGGTTATATATTTCTGTTCAGTTTCAAACTTGGCCGCAATCCCATTCCGGTCAGCGAGATAATTGTCCAACAAATGATGATATGCACCAACCGGAAAACAGATAGCCGAAGCCTGGCCGATCAGGCGATTTGGTTGGGACCAGTTTTCGATAATCGCCAGTTTGTCAGAATATGCGAAAAAGACATCCAGATTGCCAACAATCACCACATCTAGATCCAAAAAAAAGATCTTACCCTCAAGATCGGCAAAAGGTTTGGCAAACAGCAACAACTTGCGCCACGCTTGGCACTTGCGATAATGTTCTGGAGACGGTTCCGGAAAAGATGGGATGGGCATCGTTTCAATGCCGGGATCAAGGCCAGCCGGGTCATCGGTCAAACAAACAAAGCGAAAGGGGACAGTTAGATTTCTCCTTACCATCCGGTACAGAATGTTGACGTACTCCGGGCCATAAACCTTACCCCATTTCATACAGACGACATTGTTGGCAACCATCTGGAGCTCATCTCCTTGCATTTTTTATTTTTTTCTCTAAATCAGGAAAAACTGAACAAATAATTATTTTTTTGGGCAAGAACATGATACACAATCAACCGATTTATCTTATTTAAAGTAAAGTCGAAATCGACACAGAGCAAGTAAGTGGCGAAGGACATTCAGTCAAGGCATTTGAAGCGGATGAGATATGAGTAAAACAAAGCTGATTTCTGTTGTCATCGCCATATACAATAAGGCCTCGGCTCTTCCAGACACTTTGACTAGTTTGTGTGGCCAAGATGGCTTAGGAAATAGGTTCATCCTGGAATTCGTCTTGGTCGACGACGCTTCCCAAGACCATTCCTTAGTCATAGCCACCAATTGCTTACAACAATACCCGGTAGAGGTCGTAAGTATCGCCAACGAATCCAATGCCGGCCCCTCGATCAGGCTCAACCAAGGCATGTTAGTCGCCCGCGGCGATTTCATCCTGGTTTATGACGCCGACGATATTGCCCCCAGCAATCTCCTGCAGACCATGCTCAACGCCATCGAAAAAGAACATTTGGATTATGTCTATGGGCGTTCGAAAAAAACTATGTTGACGGCACCAGAAGTAGCGAAAATCGCCTTGCCGGCTAACCCCAAATTACTGATAAGTGAACAGCCCCTGCTTTTCACCATGAAGCGCAACATTGTCCATCCCGTGGCCCTGGTGCGCCGAGAAGTGGCGTTACGTTCGGGAGGTTGCGACGAAAAAGTCTTTATCCAGGACGAATCGCTGGCGCTTCGACTGGCTTTGGCCTCCCACCGCGTCGGTCTGTTGTTACACCCCTGCCGTTATGTACTGATGGGATCCGATACCGTGGTCCATCTCTCAGACAATATAGCACAGCAGCACCATGACCAGTATCGCACCTATATCAACCTGCTAGAGAAGCCTGGTCTAACTTCGACCCAAAGCAAGGCGATTGCCCGCAGAGCGGTATCCCCCTGGTGGAAATCATACAGGGGAACAGGCTTTTATCCGGGGATATTGTGCTGCTATCTCCTGAGCAGGATATTCCCGAAACTGGTACTGGCAGCGGTTCGACCAGCAATCGAAAAATATTTC
>NZ_JBIPKI010000071.1:0-6426 GCF_044068515.1 Desulfurivibrio nitratireducens | reverse complement strand
AGACCCTGGCCAACCTGCCGGACCTGGCCCGGGAAGTGGAAATTCATATCCATAACCCGGCCGGGGGCCGCCAGGGTTTCCGACTTGTGGCTCCCCAGGGTGACAGCAGCTTTCTCGAAAATCTCGGCCTCCAGTCGGGGGACATCCTGTACGAGGTCAACGGGATTCCCCTCTCCGATGCCGGCGCCGCCATGGTGGCCTTCGAGCAGTTGCGGGACGCCCGGAATATTCACTTGGTATTTGAACGCGACGGCGCCCAGCAGCAGAGCACCATCGTGATTCGCTGAACTTACAGTGGCGCGGCATTGACCGTCGTCATCACCAGATAGATCGAGGGGGTTCCCATGTCTTTGAGCACCTTTTTTTCCCTGTCCCGGAACCGGCGCCTGCTGCTGCAGGGCCTGCTGGTCTGCGGCCTGCTGCTGGCCTCGCTGCCCGCCGCCCATGCTCAGGATGAAACCATCACCCTCAATTTCAAGGAAGCCGAGCTGGAGTCGGTGATAAACGCGGTGGCCCGGGTCACCGGCAAAACCTTCGTCGTCGATCCGGCGGTCCGCGGCAACGTGACCATCGTTTCCTCCCAGCCCCTGCGGCCCGAGGAAGTTTACGCGGTCTTTCTCTCCATCCTCCAGGTCCACGATTTCGCCGCCATTGAAGCCGGCAATGTCATCAAGATCGTGCCCATGGCCAAGGCCGGCCAGGACCTGGTGATCACCGCCGACGGCGAGCGGCCGGTGGACCTGCCCGAGGACCGGATCATCACCCGGATCTACCGGCTCCAGAATCTCCAGGCCGACAAGCTGGTGCCCATTCTCCGCCCCCTGCTCAATGTCCGCGCCGGCCAGATGTCGGCCCTGGCGGTCAAGGAAGGCAACGCCCTGATCATCACCGAACGGGCCGGCAACGTCGAGCGCCTGCTCCAGATTGTCCGCCGCCTGGACCAGGTTTCCGGCAGCGGCATGGAAATGCTGCGCCTGGAACACGCCGATGCCCGCGAGGTGGTGGCGGTGATCACTGGCCTGGAAGTAGGTTCCGGCCGGCTTTCCGCCGACCAATTGCGCCTGGCCGCCGACAGCCGGACCAACAGTATCCTGATGCAGGGCGATGAACATCACCTGCTCCGGGTCAAAGCGATGATTCTCCATCTCGATACTCCATTGATCCGGGAAGGAGATACCAAGGTGGTCTTTCTCCGCTATGCCAACGCCAAGGATCTGGTCCCGATTCTGAGCGGCATGGAACTGCCCGAGGCCCCACGCGCCGAGGGTACCGCCGCCCAGCAGCGCCGCACCGCCCAGCAGCGCGAAGACGTCAATATCCAGGCCGACGAAGGCACCAACGCCCTGATCATGACCGGTCCCCCGGCGGTGCTCACCGCCCTGCAGGGGGTGGTCCGCCAGCTTGATATCCGCCGGGTACAGTTGATGATCGAGGCGGTAATCGCCGAGGTCTCCACCTCCAAGGGGGCGGATCTCGGCATCCAGTGGTTTGCCGCCGACGACAGCCATACCGGTATTGTCGCCGCCACCAATTTTCCCGGTTCCGGCCGGGTGGGGCTGAGCGGCCTGGCCGCCGGCGACGATGCCGCCGTCGGGGCCCTGGCTGGCCAGAGCGGCTTCAGCCTGGGGGTATTCTCGGGTACGGTGGATATTTTCGGCAACGAGTTCTTCAGCCTCGGGGCCCTGGTCAACGCCCTGGCCACCGACGCCGACACCAACATCCTCTCCACCCCCAGCCTGGTGACCATGGACAACCACGAAGCCGAAATCGTGGTGGGTCAGAACGTGCCCTTCCTGACCGGCAGCTTTACCCAGGCGACTACCGGGGTGGGGGGCAGCCCCTTCCAGACCATCGAGCGCCGGGATGTGGGCATCAAGCTGCGGGTAAAACCCCAGATCAACGAGGGGGATGTCATCCGCCTCGATATCGCCCAGGAGGTTTCCAGCGTCGAGCCCGGTTCGCTGGAGTTCGCCTCCGGCCTGATCACCAACACCCGCAACATCACCACCAGCGTCCTGGTCGAAGACGGCAAGGTCCTGGTCCTGGGCGGGCTGATCAGCGACGATGTCCAGGAGTCGGTTTCCAAGGTGCCCGTGCTGGGTGATCTGCCCGTGCTGGGAGCCCTCTTCCGCTACACCAGCAGCCGGCGGGCCAAGCGCAACCTGATGGTTTTTCTCCGGCCGGTGATTCTCCGCGATCAGGCGATGAGCAGCCAGGTTTCCCTGGACAAGTACGATCTGATTCGCGACAAGCAACTCGAGCGCTTTCCCGCCGGAGTCAAGCTGTTGCCCGAAGAGCAGCAGCCGCTGCTGCTGGAGTTCGAGGCCTTTGAAGATCAGCATTTCTATGAATTCCCCCCGGTCCAGCAGGAGCCGGAGCAGACGCCGGCCCCCTGACGGCCCAGTGAAGCCCGACCGGACCGATCAATAATCACTTCAGCAAGAACCTGGATGAAAAAGCTCTCTTGACCGAAACAACTATCAGCAAACGTCCATCCTTTTCCTTCGCCAAGCGGCACGGGGTTCTGGTTACCGAGATTGAAAACGGGGTGGCCCGGGTTGTCAGTCGTCCCGGCGCCACTCCCGCTTCCCTGGCTGAATTGCGCCGGTTTCTCGGCCTGCCGCTCAAGGTGGAAAGCGTCAGCCGGGAGCGCTACGAAGCCCTGCTTCAAGGCGCCTACGAAAGCGGTTCCAACGAGGATCTGCTGATTGCCCAGGATTTCGGTGAAGAGTTGGATTTCGCCAGCCTGGCTCAGCAACTGGCCGAGCCCGAGGATCTCCTGGAAAGCCAGGACGACGCCCCGATCATCCGCCTGATCAACGGCCTGCTTACCCAGGCGGTCAAGGAGAACGCTTCCGATATCCATATCGAGCCCTTCGAGGATCGTCTCCGGGTGCGGATCCGGGTGGATGGAATTCTCCAGGAGGTCATGCAGCCCAGCCGCATGGTGGCCCCCCTGGTGATCTCCCGGCTCAAGGTCATGGCCCGGCTTGATATCGCCGAAAAACGCCTGCCCCAGGACGGCCGGATTTCTCTCAAGATTGCCGGCCGGCCGGTGGATGTCCGGGTTTCCACCATCCCCTCCGGCCATGGCGAGCGGGTGGTGCTGCGGCTGCTGGACAAGCAGGCGGGCCGCCTCGATCTCGAGCAGTTGGGGATGGATCCCAAAACCATGGCCCTGACGGACAAGCTGATCCACCGCCCCAACGGTATTCTCCTGGTCACCGGCCCCACCGGCTCGGGCAAGACCACCACCCTCTATGCCGCCCTGACCCGCCTCAACGAAAAGAGCCGCAATATCATGACGGTGGAAGACCCCATCGAATATTATCTCGACGGCATCGGCCAGACCCAGGTCAACCCCAAGGTCCAGATGACCTTCGCCCGGGGCCTGCGGGCCATCCTCCGCCAGGATCCCGACGTGGTCATGGTCGGCGAGATCCGGGATCTCGAAACCGCCGAAATCGCGGTCCAGGCCAGCCTGACCGGCCATCTGGTGGTTTCCACCCTCCATACCAACAACGCGGTGGGAGCGGTCACCCGCCTGCGCGACATGGGGATCGAGCCCTTCCTGCTGGCCTCCACCCTGGTCGGGGTGCTGGCCCAGCGCCTGGTGCGGGTTCTCTGCCCCCACTGCAAGGAGCCTTACACCCCCAGCGCGGTCGAACTGGCCGACCTCGGGATCAGCGCCGACCAGTCCACGGCCCCGACCATCTACCGGGCCAAGGGCTGCGAGCGCTGCCACCACCAGGGGTATTCGGGCCGCACCGGGATTTACGAGCTGATCGCCTCCGACGACCATCTCCAGGAGATGATCCACAACAAGGTCGGCCAGCATGAAATTGAAAAATATGTCCGGACCAAGACCCCCGATATTCGCCAGGACGGCTGGCGCCGGGTCCGGGCCGGGGATACCACAATTGCCGAAGTGCTGCGGGTTACCCGGGAGGACTGATGGCCAGCGACCAGCGGCACCGCAGCCTGGGGCGCTCAGGCCCCGTGCCATCCCCGGTCCGGGCCGCCAACCACCGGCCCGGCCTTGTGGCCCCCCGGTCCCTGGACTGCCGCCCGGCTTTGGCGGCCCGGCCGGGTGACGGAGAAAACTGATGGGCGCCTTTGAATACAGCGCGGTGGACAGCGCCGGCAAGACCCGCAAGGGGGTGCTGGAAGGCGATACGCCGCGCCAGGTCCGCCAGCAGCTCCGGGAAAAAGGTCTGATGCCCCTGGCCGTCAAGCCGGTGGCCGAGGAGAGGGGGCGACCCACGGTTCGCCGCCTGTTCGGGGGGCGGATCCAGGCCGGCGACCTGGCCGTGGTTACCCGCCAGCTCGCCACCCTGGTGCGCTCCGGCATCGTTTTCGAAGAGGCGCTGGGGGCGGTGGCCGACCAGGCCGAAAAACCGCGACTCAAAAGCGTCTTGATGGCGGTGCGCTCCCGGATCCTCGAAGGCTACGCGGTGGACCAGGCCCTGGCCGAATTCCCCCGCGCTTTTCCCGAACTCTACCGGGCGACCCTGGCCGCCGGCGAACAGGCCGGCTATCTCGACGTGGTCCTGGAGCGCCTGGCCGATTACACCGAAGCCCGCCAGCAGTTGCAGCAGAAGGTTTTCCTGGCCCTGCTTTATCCGGTCCTGCTCACCCTGGTGGCCTTCACGGTCATCGCCGCCCTGCTGGTTTACGTGGTGCCCCAGGTGGTGGAGGTCTTCGAGCATATCGGCCAGAGCCTGCCCCCCTTGACCCGGCTGCTCATCGCCACCAGCGATTTTCTCCAGCATTACGGCTTTATGCTTTTGCTCGGGCTTTTGGTCCTGCTGGTCCTGAGCCGGCTTATGCTCAAGCGGGAAAAAATCCGGCTCCGGGTCCATCGCCGCCTGCTGCGGCTGCCCTTCGTCGGCCGCTTCAACCGCACCCTGGACGCGGCCCGCTTCGCCCGCTCTTTCAGTATTCTCATCGCCAGCGGGGTGCCGATCCTGGAGGGCCTGAAGATTTCCTCCCGGGTGGTGAGCAATTTAGCGGTGCGGGAAGCCCTGGACCGGGTCCGCAGCAAGGTCCGGGAGGGGGCCAGCATTCACCAATCGATGCAGGCCGAGGGTTGTTTTCCCCCGCTGACCATCCACCTGATCGCCAGCGGCGAGGCCAGCTCCAACCTGGAGCAGATGCTGGACCGGGCCGCCCAGACCCAGGAACGGGAAAGCGAAACGGTGATTGCCGCCGCCATGGGTCTCTTCGAGCCCCTGATGATCGTGGTCATGGGCGGCATCATCCTGACCATCGTCCTGGCCATCCTGCTGCCGATTTTTGAACTGAATCAACTGGTCCGATGAATCTTCCGCCCCGCGATCGGCAAAAAGGCTTCACCCTGATGGAAATTCTCATCGCCCTGGCGGTGCTGAGCATCGTGGCGATCACCGCCGTCCGGGCCTCCGGCAACGCCATCAACAACACCCTTTACTTGCGCCAGCAGACCATGGCCCACTGGGTGGCGATGAACAAGGCGGCGGAAATCCTGCTGGCTCCCGCCGGCTGGGAACGGGAAGAGAACAGCGGCACCGCCCTGATGGCCGATGACCAATGGCCCTGGCGCTTCAGCGTCCATGACACCCCCGAGGCGCAAATGCGGCGGGTGGAAATCCTGGTCTGGCCCGAAGGGGGGCAGGGGGAGGCGGCGGCCATGGTCACCGTTTATCGGAGCCGGCGATGAGCGGGCGGCTTTTTGCCCCGGCCCGGCGGTCTGCGGCGACCGGCGGCTTCACCCTGCTGGAGCTGCTGGTGGCCCTGTCCCTGTTTGCCGTGCTTTCGCTGCTGACCTACACCAGCCTGCGGGCGATGATCACCAGCCGCGAACATACCGAGCGGGAGAGCGAACGGCTGGCGGCGGTCCAGATGGCGGTGGCCCGCCTCGGCCTCGAGATCCAGCAGGCCCAGGCCCGGGGCATTCGCGATGAATACGGCAATCCTCAGCCCGCCATGCATTTCGGCACCCTGCCGGGGGCGGGCCTGGAGTTCACCCGGGGCGGCCGGCCCTTGCCCCTGCCGGGAACCGGCGGCGGCAATCTGCTCCGGCTGCGCTATCTGCTCGATGGCGATGAGCTGATCCGGGAAAGCTGGCCGGTCCTCGATCGGGGGCCGGGGCTGGAAACTTTTCGCCAACCGGTGCTGGACGGGGTGGAGGCCTTCGAGATCCGCTTCCTGGACCACACCGGGGTGTGGCACGGCTATTGGCCGCCGCAGGCCGGGTTCGCTCCCGGTCAGGCCGCCATGGCGGCCGACGACCGGCTGCCGGCGGCGGTGGAAGTCTGGCTGGAACTGGCCGACTGGGGCCGGATCCGCCGGCTTTTTCCCCTGGCTGCGGGGCTGGGGGCATGAAGGTCCAGCAGGCGGACCTCCGCCATGTTGCGGGAGATCAGCAGGACATCCTGCTTGGCGTTC
>NZ_JBIPKI010000070.1:0-6517 GCF_044068515.1 Desulfurivibrio nitratireducens | reverse complement strand
CGGAATCTGTTCCATGGGCCCAGGCCGGCGCCCAGTTCGAGGACCCGGCCGGCGGGTTCGGGCGGTTGGGCGGCCATGAAATCGGCCAGGACCAGGGCCGCTTCCCAGACCTTGATCCAGAAGGGAAAGCCGCTGATATCGCTGAAGGGGTCCTTGCCGCCCAGCACGCTTTCCAGGTCGCCGACCTGGAGCAGTTGCAGTTGGTGGCCGCGGAGCTTGTAGGGGTTGAACTCAACCTGGTACTGGCGCCGCAGTCGGGCCAGTATCTTGGCCGCCGCCGGGGAAAGTGGGGCTTCTTGCATGGTGAGCTGATCCTTTGCCGCTAAAGAATGGCCTGGAGTTCGTGCTCCAGGACCTGGATATCCACGTGGCCGTCGAAACGCCGGATCATGTTGCCCTGGCGGTCGATGAGGAAGGTGGCGGGAATGCCGAAGACCCCGCCGAAGGTTTTGGGGGTGTCGGGGGCGCTCATGGCCACCGGGTAGTTGATCCCCAGCTCGGACATGAAGTTCCTTATCGCCCGGTCGTTCTGTTCCACCGCGATGCCCAGCACGGAAAAATTGCCCTCGCCGTACTTGTTCTGCAGGGCGATCAGGCTGGGCACCTCCTGGCGGCAGGGCTGGCACCAGGTGGCGAAGAAGTTGACGATCAGGGCCTGGCCTTTGAAGTCGCGGCTGTTGATGGGGCTGCCGTCGGCGGCGGCGGCCAGGGAAAACTGGGGCAGGGTGGTGATGGGGCCGCCGCCGTCCCGGGAGCAGCCCGCCGCCAACAGGGGCAGGGCCAGCAGGGCCAGCAGGCAGCAATGGAAAAACCGGGGCCGGGGCCGCCGGCAAAGGGAAAAGACGCGGTTCATCCCATCCTCCGGGTTGCGGTTCCAGAAAAAGCAAATTCTCACGGGGCGAGCCACCCCGTGAGAATTCACGACTTAAAACGCGCAACTATAACGCAAGATGCAGGGAAATGCCAATACCTTTAACCGGGGGCCGGCGGGGGCTCAGTGCCGGTTGCCGCGGACCCCGATCACCACTTCCTCCACCGGGATGCTGGTGCCGGCCCGCCGCTGGGCGGCTTGAATGATGCCCCGCATGGAGCCGCAGCAGGGGACTTCCATGATGGCGATGGTGACGCTCTTGATACCGGCCACTTGAAAAATCTCGGCGAACTTGGCCACGTAGGACTCGGCATCGTCGAACTTGGGGCAGCCCAGCAGCAGCACCTTGCCCGGCAGCAGTTCCCTGTTGAAGCCGGGGTAGGATGCCGGCACACAATCGGCGGCCACCAGCAGGTCGGCGCCTTTAAGGAAGGGAGCCACCGGGGGCACCAGGCGAATCTGGATGGGCCAGTGGGTCAGGGCCGACTGGTCTGCCGGGGCGGGATCGGCCGCATAGGGCGAGAGGCCTGCGGCAGCCGGACCGCCCGAGCCCATGGACCGGGGCTGGTTGGCGGCCTGGCAGGGAGTCAGGGCCGGGCCGAAGCTCTGGATATGGGAGGAGGCGCAGCCGCAGGCCATCGCCGGGGCCTCCGCCGCCGGGGCGGCGGCCTGGGCCTTCTGGGCGGCCAGCAATTCTTCCACCGCCTCTTCATCGAAGTCGTCGGCTTCCCGTTCCACCACCTGCAGGGCCCCGGTGGGGCATTCGCCCAGGCAGGCGCCCAGGCCATCGCAGTATTTCTCGGCGATCAGGCGGGCCTTGCCGTCGATGATTTGCAGGGCGCCCTCGGCGCAGCCGGGCACGCACTGGCCGCAGCCGTCGCACAACGCTTCGTCGATTTCAATTATTTTACGTAATACTTTCATAGCTTGGCTCCGTTGCCGGGCCGGGCCTGATGGGCCTCCGGGCGCGGCGCTTGGTTTTCCGCGGGCGCAAGGCCCGGCGGGGGGATGGTGAACGACAACTTGGACCGGGTCTATTCCCCGGCTTGCCGGGCCCGTTGATGGGCCGCGGTCAGAATGGTCAGGTTGATGCCGGCCTCGGGGCCGGGTTGGTGCAGATGGGCCACGGCGGCGCAGACTTCCTCCACCAGGCCGGGGTTGGCGGCGAGTTCGGCCAGCAGTTCCCGGATCGGCCCGGTGGCCGCCGCCGGTTCCAGTTCCGGTTGGTAAAGATCATGGAGGTAGGCGGCGATCCTTACCACCGCCGGGTTGGCTCCCTCGGCGGCCGCCGCCAGCTCGGCGGCGTGCCGGGCCACCCGGCCGGCATGGCCGATGCGGGCGAAATCGGTTCCGTAAAGCTTTTTTGCCGCCGCCGCCACCTTTTCCACCAGCTCTTCCTGTTTCTTTTTGAGCAGCTCCGGCGGCAGTTGGCCCAGGCACTGTTCCGCGTAAGGACAGTAGGAGGCGCAGCCGAAATCGATCTGGGGATTGAGCATCCGGTGGCCGCATTTCTTGCAGACCCGGGTGGAGTCATCCTTGAAGAATTCGAGGGCGGCGCCGCACTTCTCGCAGGAGGTTTCAAAAACCGCGCTGCCGGTCCAATAACGGCTGTCCTGGCCGGGGCATTGCATCTTTATTGAACTTCCTTATTCCTTGTTAACTTGGAAAAATTATCGCAATTATTGCGACTTCGACCATTTTTATAACCACAGAGAACACAGAGAACGCAGAGAGGAGTTTTGGCCTAAACAGCACATCGGGCCGGGGCCGCTCCGTGCTCTCTGTGTCCTCCGTGGTTAAATTAAGCTGCTAAAAATCACCCTAAAATGGCCTTGAGATCCTCATCCGGGGTGCTGATCGGCTTGATGTCGAAGTTCTCCACCAGCACGTTGAGCACGTTGGGGGTAATGAAGGCCGGCAGGCTCGGTCCCAGGCGGATGTCCTTGATCCCCAGGTGGAGCAGGGTCAAAAGAATCGCCACCGCCTTCTGCTCGTACCAGGAGAGCACCAGGCTCAGGGGCAGGTCGTTGACCTCGCACTCGAAGGCGTTGGCCAGGGCCACCGCGATCTGGATCGCCGAGTAGGCATCGTTGCACTGACCGACGTCCAGCAGGCGGGGAATGCCGCCGATGTCGCCGAGCTGCTTGTCGAAGAAGCGGAACTTGCCGCAGGCCAGGGTCATGACCACGCAGTCCCGGGGCACCTTCTCGACGAACTCGGTGTAGTAGTTGCGGCCCGGCTTGGCGCCGTCGCAGCCGGCCACCAGGAAGAAGTGGCGGATGTCCTTGTTCTTGACCGCCTCGATGACCTGGCCGGCCACTCCCATCACCGCGTTGCGGGCAAAACCGACCATGACCGTGCCCTTGTCGGAGTCCTCGCTGAAACCGGGCATGGCCAAAGCCTTCTCGATCACCGGACCGAAATCCTTGCCTTGGCCGGCCACGCCCAGGCCCACCGCGCTCTTGACCTTGTCAAAGAGGGTGGGGCAGCCTTTGTCCTCGATGTGGGCCACGTCGGGCCAGCCCACCAGGCCGGTGGTGAAGATGCTGTCCTTGTAAACCTCGGCCGGCTTCTGCAGGCAGTTGGTGGTCATCAGGACGGCGCCGGGAAACTCGGCGAATTCCTTGTGCTGGTTCTGCCAGGCGGTGCCGAAATGGCCGTAGAAGTGGGGATGCTTCTTCAGCTCGGGATAACCGTGGGTGGGCAGCATTTCCCCGTGGGTGTAAATGTTGATGCCCTTGTTCTTGGTCTGCTCCAGCAGCATCTCGAGGTCCTTGAGATCATGGCCGGAAATCAGGATCGCCTTGCCCTTCTTGGCGCCCAGGGGCACGGTGGTGGGCACCGGGTGGCCGTAACGGCCGGTGTTGCCGGCATCGAGCAGCTCCATGGCCCGCAGGTTGGTCTCGCCGCACTTGAGAACCAGGCCGACCCAGTCCTGCAGGCCCAGGTCCTGGCGGAGGATGTTGACCAGGCTCTCCTGGATGAAGGCGTAAACCTTGTCGTCGCTCTGGCCCAGGATCTTGGCGTGATCGGCGTAGGCGGCCACCCCCTTGATCCCGAAGAGCAGGGTGTGCTTGAGGGACTGGATGTCGGGGTTCTCGGCGGGATCGGGGTGTACTTCCACCGCTTCGCCCTGCTTGACCATCCCTTCCAGGTCGGAGGCGGGAGTGAAGGTATAGGCGGCGGCGGTGAAAGCGGTCTCGCCGCCGGCGGCCCTGACCCGCTTGGCCAGGTCGTCGCGCAGGGCCACGGTCCGGCGGATCATGGCGGCAAAGCGCTCGGGGTCGAAATCGACGTTGGTCAGGGTGGAGAAAACCGCCTCGCAGGTGAAGATGTTGACTTCCTCGTCCACCACATTGACCTTGCGGCCTTCCACCGCCACCAGGGAGAGTCCCTGCAAAGCGTGAATGAGCAGATCCTGCAGAGCCGCGACCTCCGGCTTCTTGCCGCAGACTCCCAGAACCGTGCAGGCTTTACCCTTGGCCGTCTGTTCGCACTGGTAACAAAACATAATCCATCCTCCGTTCAATTAATTAATAATGCCAATAAGGCCGGCCGGAAGCCCCTTGCCCCGGGCCGTGTTTATCATCACTGTTGCCGCCAGCATAGTGGGCGCCGGCGTTTGCCACCTTGACTTAGATCAACGGAAGTGATTTTTTTATTTTTTAATAAGGAATCTTGTCCGGCATGGCCTGCCATTTGGCAAAGAGCGCCAGGGCGGCGGGATGCTCCAGCCGGTGCAGGGGCAGGCTCCGGGCCCCCGGGGGCCGGGCCAGCTCATCGTAGATATGCTGGTCGGCGAAGCCGATGGCCGCGGCGTCGTGGCGATCGGCGGCGTAATAAACGCTTTTGATCCCGGCCCAGTAGGCGGCGGCCAGGCACATGGGGCAGGGTTCGCAGTTGACGTAGAGGATGCAGTTTTCCAGGCGGAAATCGCCGAGATGGCGGCAGGCGGCCCGGATCGCCTCGATTTCGGCATGGGCGCTGGGGTCCAGGGCGGAGGTGACCCGGTTCCAGCCCCGGCCGAGCACGGTCCCTTCCCGCACCACCAGGGCGCCGAAGGGCCCCCCTTCCTTGCGGGTCATCATTTCTTCCGCCAGGGCGATGGCTTCGCCGAGAAATTTCCGGTGTTCCATTTTTTCCTCCCGGGGTGGCCGCAACCGCCCCCGGCCCCCTTGCCCGGAGGAGGAGCCGGGTTGTAAAAAAGGGGGCAGGGCGGTATAAACATGCTATCTTGCGGATTGATTGCGGTCAGGGAGTAATCCCTTGCCCAAGGGTATCATATTATTTCGCTCGGCTGATAACAGATTTTTTCGCTTTCCCGAGGATTAAAGACTTCAGCAAGTCTGTTCGATAATGACCATGGTTACTTATGCAAGTTTGATAGTCGGCGCCTATCTGCTGGGCTCGGTGCCCTTCGGCCTCCTGTTCGGCAAGCTGGCGGGGGTGGACGTGCGCCGGGACGGCAGCGGCAATATCGGGGCCACCAACGTCGGCCGGCTGCTGGGCAAGAAGCTGGGCCTGGCCACCCTGGCCGCCGACATGCTCAAGGCCGTGGTCCCGATGTTGCTGGCCGGCGGGCTGCTGGCCGGCGACGAGTTTAAGGACCTGGTGGTGGTGCTCTGCGGGGGGGCCGCCTTCCTCGGCCATCTCTTTCCCCTCTACCTGGGCTTTAAGGGCGGCAAGGGGGTGGCCACCGCCCTGGGGGTTTTTCTCTTCCTGACCCCCTGGGCAGCCCTGGGGGCGATCCTGGTTTTCATCGTGGTTCTGCTCAACTGGGGCTTTGTTTCGCTGGCCTCCTTGAGCGCCGCCCTTTTGATGCCGGGCCTGATCTGGCTGCTTTACAACCCCGGCGCGGTGGAGGAACCGGGGGCGGAGCTGGCGGCGGCCTGGCAGACGGTGGGGCCGGAATTTCTCCTGGCCGTCTTTTGCGCCCTGCTGATCTGGTTCAAGCACCGGGACAACATCTCCCGCCTGCTGCGGGGCGAGGAGAAGAGCTGGCGCAACTACAAGGACGGCCCCGGCGGCCTCGATCCCAAATAACCGGCCCCCATAACCGGCCGGTCCAGCTATCCGGCCCGGCCGGCCGGCAGCCCGGAGCTTACCCCTGATCTTGCCATGAACGCTGCTTGCTCCCTTCCCTTGCCCTTTTCCTGCCCAACGATCCCGGTAGGTGGTTATGCGCTTTGATCAACCCCTGCTGGCCGGCCGGCTGATCCGCCGTTACCAGCGCTTTCTGGCCGACGTGGAACTGGCGGATGGCGAGCCGATCACCGTCCATTGCCCCAATTCCGGCAGCATGCTGGGCTGCCGGGAGCCGGGCAGCCCGGTGCTGCTTGCCCGGGCGGCCAATCCCCGCCGCAAGTACCCCTATACCTGGGAGCTGGTGCAAATCCATGGCGTCTGGGTGGGGATCAACACCGCCCGGACCAACGCCCTGGTCCGCGAGGCTCTGGCCGCCGGGGTGATCAAGGAGCTGCCCCCGCCGGCGGCGATCCGGGCCGAGGTCCGGGTTTCGCCCCGCAGCCGGCTCGATTTTCTGCTTGCTTACGGCCCCGGCCGGCAGACCTACCTGGAAGTGAAAAACTGCACCCTGGTGGCAGACGGGGTGGCCCTCTTTCCCGACGCCGTCACCAGCCGGGGCAC
>NZ_JBIPKI010000007.1:0-72961 GCF_044068515.1 Desulfurivibrio nitratireducens | reverse complement strand
ATTAAGGTGTATGCAAAGCGGCCGCCAAAAAAAACTGAACAACCTGGTTACAGGGAGTATAATTCGAGAGTACTGAGCTGGAACAGAAGCCAATCCTTCGCGGTTCGGAGCCCGTTACAAAAAGCGAAAAAACAAGCGCTCCGACAAACCCGGAACCGCTTTCCCCGCAGGGGTTCTTGCCCTGCGGCCCATAAACAGGCAACAAACCAGCAGGGAGGGAAATACCATGGATTATCGCAGCGGCAGCGCCGGCCGGATCTTCAGTATTCGTTTTGACGAGGGCGACGATTTCCTCGCAGGCTTGAACGAAATAATCCGGCAGGAGAATATCCGCGCCGCCTGGTTCTGGGTCATCGGCGGCTTGCGAAGCGCTGAGGTGGTCACCGGACCGCGAGAGCCGGTGATGCCGCCGGAGCCGGTCTGGGCCAATCTTGGCAACGTCCGGGAAACCCTGGGTGGCGGCAGCATCTTCCGGGACGAAAAAGACGAGCCCAAAGTCCACCTCCACGCCGCCTTGGGCCATCACGGCGAAACCATGACCGCCTGCATCCGCAAAGGCACCACCACCTACCTGGTTCTGGAGGTCTGCATTATCGAAATAGACGGCATCAAAGCCACCCGGCCCTGGTATCCGGAAGGCGGCTTCAACCGGCTGACCTTTGCTTGATTTTTTTTTATTGACACAGCAATTGATTTTTCAGCAGAATAAGCGGGAGCAAAATATAAAAGGATTCATCTGTTGTGTAACATTGGCCAGAGAGGGGTAAACATGGCAACCAAAGTTTCAGCCACCAAGAAACCGGCAGACAAAAGCAGCAAGAGCAAGCCCAGCCCCAAAAGCGCCAAATCAGCCGCGGCTTCTTACGAGTTCTGCCTGATGGCACCCGAAGCAACCGAAGTTTTTCTGGCGGGCGACTTCAACAACTGGGAAAGCAATCAGCACAAAATGCGGAAGTTCAAAAACGGCCTGCACAAGAAAAGCCTCAAGCTCAAGCCGGGGCGTTATGAATATCGCTTCGTGGTGGACGGCTCCTGGTGGACCGATCCCGCCAACGAACATCGTTGCGCCAATGCTTACGGCGAAGATAATTCGGTGATTGAGATCAGCTAAGCCGAACCGGGACCGGCAGAAGCAGCCGCTCCTATTTAGGCATCGGTGCCGGACCTTATCGCTTGGTTCCTCCCGGACAAAAAAAGCTCCGATCATAAACGTGATCGGAGCTTTTTTTATTTCGGAGCAGGTAAAGCGCCGGCCGGGCGGGTTACTTAATCCGGACCATTTCTCCCCCCGGCTTGACCGCGTCGCCAACCTTGACGGCCAGGCTTTCCACCAGGCCGTCAAGCTGGCTGTTGATCGGAGTCTGCATTTTCATCGCCTCGAGGATCAGCAGCCGATCCCCGGCCTTGACCTCGTCTCCGACCTTGACGCTTACCTCGCAGACATTGGCTCCGAAGGGGGCGCGCACATCTCCGCCCTTGGCCAACTCCTCGATCTCCCGCTTGGACAGCTTGACCACTTTAGCCCCGCCGTTTCCGGATCCTTCCGCAACTTCCGGTTCAAACTCGTAACGACGTTCATGGTGGTCCACATTGAGGTAAACGTGGGCCTTGCCGGCTTCGTCATGCTGCATGGGACCGACTTCCACGACATGCTCCTTGCCGTAATGATCGCGGAACTTGATAATCTCGCCCAGCTTGAAACCGCCCCGCCGCAGGAGCACCGAAGGGGGCAGCATGTAGACCTTGCCGAATTTTTCTTCGAACTTGAAGAAGGCCACGGCGTCGTTGGGATGCTGGAGGTAGGAGACCAGTTGCTGTTCCGTCGGTTCATAACCCAGTTTTTCCTCCAGGTCCTGGCGCTCCTTTTCGATATCCATATCCTCGATCTGGTCCATGCCGCCTTCCCTGGCCAGCAGTTCCCGCCAGTCGGGCCCGAAAATCTTTTCATAGATCCAGTCCGCCGGCTGGTAGAAGGGGAAGGGGCCGTATTTGCCCAGCAGCAAATTCTTCAAGTCCCCGGAGGGATTGCCGTAACGCTCCCCGCCCTGGACATTGGCCACCGCCGTGGTCCAGAGAATCTGGGAGCCGGGGGTCACACTCCAGAAATTGCCCAGTTCCTTCTGCACCTTGGGCAGTTCCTGGTGAAGGATGGTGGGCATTTTATCGAGAAAGCCTCCCTTGGTGGCCTGCTCAAAGCTGCTGCCGGCCGCTCCACCCGGCAGTTTGTGGATCTGCACGGTGGGGTCGAACCCTTTGAACTGGGACTCAAAGTACTCGTAATATTTGCGCTCGCTGCGCAGAGCCTCGGAGGTTTCCACCACCGCTTCCTCGTCCAGGCCGATGGCCTTGTAGCCGTAGTCGCTCAAGGTGTTGACCGCGGAAAGAACCGAAGGCGGTCCGTAGAAACCGGAAAAGGCATGATCGGAGGCATCGACGATTCTGGCTCCGGCCTGGACGGCGGCGGTAATCCGGCCGACATCGTTGCCGTCGGTGTTGTGGCCATGATAATGGATCACCAGATCCGGGTGTTTCTGGAGAATAGCGCTCACCAGGTCCCCGATCCGCTTGGGGGTGCCCAAACCGCCATGGTTTTTGATGCAAAGAATGATTTCCGGGCCGGTAACCTTCAGAATTTCCTCGACCTTTTTGACGTAGAAATCATTGGTATGCTCCGGGCCGGTGGAAAAGCAGACGGCCGGTTCGAGGATTTTTCCCGCCTTCTGCACCTCTTCGAAAACCGCGACCATATTGGGCACATGGTTGAGAAAATCGAAGACCCGCCAGACATCGACGTACTTGGCAAACTCCCGGACTACCAGGCGGATCACGTTCTGGGGATAGGGCCGGTAACCGAAAAGATTGATCCCCCGGCACAGGGTCTGGAACATGGTCTTGGGCATTTTCTCCCGCAACAGTTCCAGTTTGAGAAAGGGATCCACCTGCTTGCGGAGAATATCAACATGGATCGAGGCTCCGCCGGTGATTTCCAGGGAAAAATAGCCCGCCTGCTCCCGGGGTTTGGCTGCCAGCAGATCGGTATGCAATAAAATCCGGTTTTTATAGTCCGACTGGGACAGATCGCGGGCGGTATTGGTTACATAATAACCATCCGCCCGGCGCAGGTTGGCCAGCGCCTCACTGGGGCTCATGCCGTGGACAATGCGTTCCATGCTCTTATCTCCTCATCAAGTTTGCCGGTGGCCGCCATGCGAGGGTTCCGGCCGACCATCTCAATATCAGCTTAAATTCTGGCAAGGCCCGGATCGGGTCGACGGGAATAAGCCGGGGCGACGATCCCATCCGTCCGCCCCGGCCTTCTCCCCGCCTCATTGCCGGGGGTTAAATGGCGTAAGGGTTCTGTTTGCGGTAATGGATCTCGGCGATCAGGTGCGCCAGTTTGCTGCCCTCCGATTCCACGTCTTCATATTCCAGCAGGTAGCTGTGGGTATCGAGGAAGGAGGTGTTGAAGTCTCCCTTCTCGAAATCGGGATCGTCGATCACCCGCAGATAAAAGGGGATCGTGGTCTTGGGCCCGATAATGACGAAGTTGTTGAGGCAGCGACGCAGGCGATCCACCGTTTCGTTCCAGGTAAAGCCGTGCACGGTGAGCTTGACCAGCAGGGAATCGTAAACTTCGGGAATGGTGTAGCCCTGGTAACCGAAGCCGTCCAACCGCACTCCGTAGCCCCCGGGAGAACGATAGACCGCCACGGTTTTGCCCCCCTCGGGCATGAAATTGTTCTGGGGATCCTCGGCGTTGACCCGCACCTCGATGGCGTAACCGCGGATCTGGACATCGCTCTGGGCAAAGGACAGTTTCTTGCCCAAAGCCAGCTTGATCTGGGTCCGGACGATATCGATGCCGGTCACCATCTCGGTCACCGTATGTTCCACCTGGACCCGGGTGTTGATTTCCATGAAATAGAAATTGTAGTCTTCATCCACCAGGAACTCGACGGTGCCGGCATTGAAATAACGTGCGGCCCGGGCGGCTTTAACCGCGGTCTGACAGATGGTTTCCACCAGTTTTTTGTCCGGGATCAGGGATGGCGCGATCTCAATAAGTTTCTGGTTGCGGCGCTGGATCGAACAGTCACGGGAGCCGAGATGGACGGTGGTCCCTTCCTTGTCGGCCATGACCTGAACTTCAATGTGCTTGGGATTGAGCACCAGCTTTTCAAGGAATACCGCGTCGTTGTTAAAGGAGGCTTTGGCCTCGGCCCGGGCCACGGGAATTTCCGCCCGCAACTGCTGCTCGTTGTCGATCCGGCGAATCCCCCGTCCTCCGCCCCCGGCGGTAGCCTTGAGCATCACCGGATAGCCGTGGGCCCGGCAGAATTCCACCGCTTCGGCCACGCCGGCCTCACCCGGGGCCAGGCTGGAGGTGCCGGGCACCATGGGAATCCCGGCCTCGGCCATGATCCGGCGAGCTGTAACCTTGTCGCCCAGGGCCTGGATAACATCGGAAGGGGGACCGATGAAAATAATCCCGTTATCCTCGCAGGCCTTGGCAAAATCCGGATTCTCGGCCAAAAAACCATAGCCGGGATGAATGGCCTCGGCCCCGGTTTTTTTGGCGGCGGCAATCACTTTGTCAATATTGAGATAATCAGAACGGGGTCCATCGCCAAGCCAGACCGCTTCGTCGGCGGTGCGGATATGCAGAGCCTCGTTGTCCGGGGACTCGTAAACGGCCACGGCGCTGTAACCCAGCTCTTGAATAGCGCGGATAATGCGCAGGGCGATCTCGCCGCGGTTGGCAACCAGTATTTTCTTCTTCAAGACACACCTCTCTGGCAAGGACTTAATATATTAACATAAGGATATGACACAATGCGGAAAAGGCCCCGGAAATACTCGCAAAAAAGGGGGCCACCCTGAACACGGCAGCCCCCGGCGAGGACCATTGAAGAACACGCTGAACAATATATTTACCACAGAACAGTTGCCCAGGCAAGACCACACCCGTCGATTTTGGCCGGTGACCCTCAGGGAGGGAATCCTGGCCAGGGGAAGCAGATCTCCACATCTGAACTCTCAGTCGGAACGAGGTCCGGCTCCCCGATGCAGCGGCCCGGAAAAAGGCGGCCTCCCAATTTGGCCAACCAGCCAGCCCCCCCCCCGCAGCCGGCCGGAACCCTACATCTTTGCCAGCGCGGCGGCGGCCGCCGCTTGCTCAGCCTCCTTTTTGCTGCCGGCCTTGCCCCGGCCCAGGATTTCCCCCCGGAAAATAACGACGGAGGAAAAAATCTTGTCGTGGGACGGACCCTCTTCTCCTTCCAGGTGATAAGCGGGGGCTTCTCCGTAGCGTTCCTGGAGCAGTTCCTGCAGAGTGCTTTTGGCGTCAGTGTGCTCAAGGGCCGGGGTACCTTCAAGCCAGGGCAGAAAGAGCTTCCGCAGCATTTGCTGGGCCGCCTCGCAACCCCCGTCAAGATAAACCGCGCCGATCACCGCCTCAAAGGCGCCGGCCAGGATAGAGGGTTTGGTGTTGCCGCCGCTTTTCTTTTCTCCCCGCCCCAGCAGAATAAAGGCGTCCAAGCCGATTTCCCGGGCCATCAGGGCCAGATGGGATTCATTAACCAGCGCGGCCCGGTGCCGGGAAAGGTCGCCTTCCCGCATCCGCGGATGCAGCTCGTAGAGCAAGGCCCCCACCGCCAAATCGAGCACGGCATCGCCAAGAAACTCCAGCCGTTCGTTGTTGCGCCGCAATTTGCCGCCGCCGCGCTCGAAGGCGTATGAACTATGAACCACGGCCTGGCGCAGCAGGGCCTGATTCCGAAAGCGGTAGCCCAGGCGGGCAATGCATTCTACAAGTAGATCCTGTTCGGCCATATTTTCCTTGTCAAACAGCCCAAGTCTGTTTATTTTTCTTTTCTTACCCAAACGGCGGCGTAGCCAAGTGGTAAGGCAGTGGTCTGCAAAACCATTATTCACCGGTTCAAATCCGGTCGCCGCCTCCAGCAAAAACCAGGGGGATCACCAGTTTTACGGTTGATTCCCCTTTTTTTAGCAACTCCCCGAGGGGCTTGCCCCGGCAGCCCCGTTGCGCAAGGATAGATCCATGGCCCGGCCCCTGGAGGAAAAAATCGAAAAAGCCCTGCTGGCGGGGGAAAGCCGCCAAGCCATTGTCGCCCGGCTCAAAGAGCAGGAAGATCCCCGGACGCTGCTGTTTCATGTCAACAATATCTCCCATCCCGGAGTCCGGGGCAAGTACCTCTATCTCAACCTGCTGCTTGGCCTGATCCTGCTCTTTATCACCAGCAAAAAAATGCTGACCATCGTCCAGTTCGGAGCCATCGATTTTTTTCTCTTTCTCTCCCTGGTCCCGGTGGTGATCAACTTTTATCTGCTCCGGGAGATACTTCGTTTCCGGCGAATCGGCTACCAGTTTCTCCTGGTTCTGGCCCCGCTTTCGCTGTTATTGCCGGAAAATCGGATTTATCCGGAATTTCCTCTGATTCTGTTAATGACCGCCCTGGCCGCCTTTCTTTTCCTCAAAATGTTTCCCCGGCGGGATTTGATCCGCAGCCTGGAAAAATGATAAACTTGGCCGGACAAGGCGGCTCACCCCCTTGACCCCCGGCGAAAGTCCCGCGCTCTGGCCCGCTGCCGGCATGATGGCGGCGCAGCGGCTGGCCCGAGCAAACGGCTTGGCCAACATGGAGCTTTTGGCGATGTCCCCCAAAAAAAATGTCCATAATATCGCCCCGGAAACGGTGCTGGATTTTCTCCGGCATACCCTGCCCTTCAACGAACTTGACGATTCTACCCTGCTGGAGCTCGCGCGCCACTGCATTATCGACTTCATCCCCAAGGGTACCGTGATTTTTCGCCAGGGGGAAACCGAGGTCGAATACTTTTACCTGATTCAAAAAGGCGGGGTTAAAATTTATCTGGAAGACGACCATGGCGAAGTCACCCTCAAGGATTTCCGCGGCGAGGGGGAGTATTTCGGAGCTTTGCCCATCATCCAGAACACCAAGGCCAACCTTAACGTGGAAACAGTGGAGGACACCTTCTGCTTCCTCTTCACCAAGGAATCCTTCCGCCACCTGCTTGATTCCTCCCCCAAGGTAAGTCATTACTTTCTCCGCCGGCTATCGGAAAAACTGGTCAACACCGCTTACGCCGAACTCCGCCACCATCGGGTCGCGCCCCGGACTGAAAGCGCGCTTTACCTCTTCTCCACCCAGGTCGGCACCACCATCAAGGGTAAACCCCAGACCATCGCCGGCAGCGCATCGGTACGCCGGGCCGCCGCTAAAATGGCCGAACTGCGCATTGGCTCGCTGCTGGTTACCGACCCCGAGGGCAAGATCTTCGGTATCGTCACCGACAAGGATCTGCGGACCAAGGTGGTGGCCGCCGGGCTGGATTACCAGACCCCGGTGGAGAAAATCATGGCCTCCCCGGTCCAGACCATTCCCGCCCACGCGGTTTGTTTCGACGCCATGCTGCGCATGATGCGCCTGCGCATCCACCATCTCGCCGTGGAAAAACAAGGGGAAATCATTGGCATGATCACCACCCACGATATCATGCTGCTGCAAGGCTCCTCCCCCTTGTATCTTTTCCGGGAAATCCTGGCCCAACGTTCCCTGGAAGGCCTGCATCCCCTCGCCCGCAAGGTGCCCACCGTTGTCAGAACCCTGATCGAGGAAGGGGCCAAGGCCAACAATATCACCAAAATGATTACGGTTTTGAATGATCATATCCTGGAACGTCTGCTGTCACTGCTCATCGAGGATTTGGGACCGCCACCGCTGCCCTTCTGCTGGTTGCTGATGGGCAGCGAAGGCCGCAGCGAGCAGACTTTCAAGACCGACCAGGACAACGCCCTTATTTACGCCCCGCCCGAAAACGATGAACAACGGGCCGCCGCCGAAAAATATTTCAAAATGTTGAGCGAAAGGGCCATTGAAAACCTGGTGGCCTGCGGTTATCCTCTCTGCCCCGGGGACATGATGGCTTCCAATCCCAAGTGGCGAATGACGGCCCCGGACTGGAAAAAATGCTTCGACAACTGGATTTACAACCCAGTGCCGAAAGATGTCATGCATTCGGCGATATTTTTCGATTTCCGGGGCGGTTACGGAGATCTCTCCCTGGCCGAAGATCTGCGCCGCCACCTGGTTAAAGCCATTCCCGGCCAGGATATTTTTCTTTATTACCTGGCCAAAAACGCCCTGGATGCCCGTCCACCGCTATCTTTTTTCCGCAATTTCATCGTTGAGAAGGACGGCGAGCATCGCAACGCCCTCAATCTCAAGACCAAAGGGCTGGTCCCGTTTGTCGATTTCGCCCGCATTTTCGCTCTCAAGCACGGCATAACCGAGAGCAACACCCTGCTCCGGCTGCAATTGCTCCAGGAGAGGGGGCATATCGGCTACGAGATGTACCATGAAACCATTAAAGCCTATGAATTTCTAATGCAGTTGCGCCTGGTGCACCAGTTGCGCAAGATGGAGGCTGAGGAGGAACCAAACAATTACATAAACCCGGCCAGTCTGTCCGACCTTGAAAAACAGACCCTCAAGGAATCCTTTGAAGTGGTGAGGCGGTTGCAGAGCCATATCAAGACGGAATTCCGGTTGGGCGAACGCTGATTCACGCCGCGATGCTCCATAACCTGTTCGCCCGTCTGGGCCTCATTCCCCCCTCCCACCCGCTCTTCGCCGAAAACTGGCACCACTTCAAGCGGCTGGACCAGAACCTTCCTCTCAGCGCATACGAGTTTGTGGTCTTCGACACCGAGTTGACCGGACTGAATCGCCAGCGGGACGAGATTGTCTCCATTGGGGCCGTCCGGATTCGCGATCTCCGGATCATGGTTGGCGACACCTTTTATGTCCGGGTCAAGCCGCCCAAAGCTCTGCCCAAGGACAGCACTCTGATTCACCGGATTACCCCGCAGCAGATCGAAGAAGCACCCTCGCTGGCGGCAATACTGCCCAGCTTCATCTCCTACTGCGGCAGGTCTCTGCTGGTGGGGCACTATGTGGGCCTGGACGTAGCTTTTTTGAACCAGGCCTGCCGCCGTTATTACGGCGCCCCGGTGTCCAATCCCTGCCTCGATACCATGCGCCTGGCCCAGACTTACACCGAAATGCAGTGGCGAGACTACCACGACCGTTTCCGGATGGATCTTTCCTTCAACCTGGCCGCCTTGACCAGCCAGTACGGCCTCCCCCGGTTCACCCATCACGACGCCTATGAGGACGCCCTTCAAACCGCCTATCTCTTTATCTTTCTGGTCAAAAAAATGCACAGCCAGGGCATAGTCACCCTCAAGGATCTGTACAATTCCGGCCAGGCCTGGCGCAAGATCTTTTACTGACACAAAGTGGCACTTAACAGTCCCTTTAATTTTCCTGTTGATTTTTGCTTGACCTTTGCTTAGACTGGCCAGCTGTTCTGGTTCCGGTACATCTTTATAATCCGGGCGGGCCGCGGAAACGGGGGTTTCGGGTGTTCGCTCACTAATTTTGCGCTAAGGAGGGTAGCAATGAGCAAAGACCTGTCCATCTACTGGAAAAAGAATCTTACCTACATGGTGATTCTCCTCACTATCTGGGCCGTGGTTTCCTACGGCTGCGGCATCCTTTTCGTGGAGACGCTCAACCGTTTCCACATGGGTGGTTTTCCCCTGGGGTTCTGGTTTGCCCAGCAGGGTGCCATCTATGTCTTCGTGGTTCTGATCTTCGTCTATTACATTCTGATGCAGAAGCTGGACCGGGAATTCGACGTCAACGAATAATCCTGCTCAACCGCGCTTCGCCCGGCCGCGCAGCGGATCAAATCCGTCGATTTTGGGGGATCAACGGATATTTGCGGCTTTCAGCGAGCAACGGTTAACCAAAAAACATATATATCCAAATATATCTTAAGGAGAGAAACCATGTCGATTCTGGCCTGGACCTACATTATGGTGGGTCTGACCTTCAGCATCTACCTCACCATTGCCTGGATTTCCCGGGTTAAAACCACCAAGGGATTTTACGTGGCCGGCGGCGGGGTTTCCCCCCTGGCCAACGGAATGGCCACCGCCGCCGACTGGATGAGCGCCGCGTCCTTCATCTCCATGGCCGGAATGGTTTCCTTCATGGGTTACGGTGGTTCCATCTACCTCCTGGGCTGGACCGGCGGCTACGTGCTGCTGGCCTTGCTGCTGGCCCCCTACCTGCGTAAGTTCGGCAAATTCACGGTGCCGGACTTTGTCGGCGATCGTTATTACTCCGATACCGCCCGTTTCGTCGCCCTGATCTGCGCCATCTTCATCTCACTGACCTATGTCGCCGGCCAGATGCGCGGGGTCGGCATCGTTTTCAGCCGTTTTCTCGAAGTCGATGTCAACACCGGGGTTTTCATCGGCATGGCCATCGTCTTTTTCTATGCCGCCCTCGGTGGGATGAAAGGGATTACCTACACCCAGGTGGCCCAGTACGTGGTCCTGATCATCGCTTACCTGATTCCGGCGGTGGCCATCTCGATCATGATCACCGGCCACCCCCTGCCCCAGATCGGCTTCGGCGGGGCGATTTCCGATGGGCCCAATACCGGCAAATACCTGCTCGAGACCATCGACGCCCTGCACCGCGATTTGGGTTTTGCCGAATACACCCAGGCTTTCGGACCGGGCAGCAAAAGCATGCTGGATGTTTTCTGCATCACTCTGGCCCTGATGGTCGGCACCGCCGGCCTGCCCCACGTGATCATCCGCTTCTATACCGTACCCAGCGTACGCGGCGCCCGGATTTCGGCCGGTTACGCCCTGCTTTTCATCGCCATCCTCTATACCACCGCTCCGGCCGTAGCTTCCTTTGCCCGTTACAACATGATCAACACCCTGCATGAAACCCCCTACAGCGAGGCGCCTTCCTGGGTGCGGAACTGGGAGCAGACCGGCCTGATTGCCTGGGTCGACAAGAATAACGACGGGATCATCCAGTACGGGCCCGGCGACGCCTTCAGCGGTCGCCCCAGCTTCACCGGTGAGGCCGGCGAATGGGGTCAACGGCTGCTGAACAACACTCCCACCGACAACGCCAATGAAGTCTTTATTGACCGGGATATCATGGTGCTGGCCAACCCGGAAATCGCCCAGTTGCCGGCCTGGATCATCGCCCTGGTGGCCGCCGGTGGCCTGGCGGCAGCCCTATCCACCGCCTCCGGTCTGCTGATCGTGGTTTCATCCTCGATTTCCCACGATCTCTATTACCGCATGATCAACCGCAAGGCGACGGAGGCGCAACGGCTCCTGGTGGGCCGGGTAATGATCGGTCTTGCGGTCATGGTCGCGGGATACTTCGGAATCAATCCACCAGGATTCGTGGCCCAGGTGGTGGCCTTTGCCTTCGGCTTGGCGGCCTCCTCCTTCTTCCCGATCATCGTGCTGGGCATTTTCGACAAACGCACCAACCGGGAAGGAGCCATCGCCGGGATGATCCTGGGGATGGGCTTTACTTTCCTCTATATCATCCATGTCAACTTCATGGGGGCCGCGCCCTGGTTCCTGGGGATCAGCGCTGAAGGCATCGGCGCGGTGGGCATGGCCCTGAACTTCATCGTCACCCTGGTGGTTTCCCGGCTGACTCCGCCCCCGCCCAAGGAGGTTCAGGAAATGGTGGACAGCATTCGCTACCCGCGGGGGGCCAGCAGCGCCTACGATCATTAATTACAATGGCTAAACCAACCTGGCTCGACCAGCCCCGGGGACTTGTTTGCCCACGGGGCTGGTCGAACCGGAAGATGTTTGGCCGATTTGCAAAGCCTGTTTAAACTTTAAAAACCATGGGACGCGCCCTGAATCAGGGCGCGTCCCTTTTTTTGTCACAAATTTCGCCCGCCTCGGCTGACGGACGCCTTAAGAAAATTTTGCGGGTTTCCAACTTGTCCTGCCCTTCCGGTCCCAGCCATAACCTTGAGTCCCTTTCCTGTTCCCAGTTTGACCTCACTGCGTTATAATCGCCGCCATGAGCAAAATTCTGGTGGTCGACGACGAACTCAGCATGCGTGAATTCCTCAAGATTTTGCTGGAAGATGAGGGATTCGCAGTGGAGTGCGCCGGCAACGGTGCGCAAGCCCTGGAGTTTTTGCAGGGGGAGGAATTCGACCTGCTGATCTCCGATATCAGGATGCCGCCACCTGACGGCCTGGCCCTGTTGGCCCGAGTCAAGGAAATCAAGCCTACTTTGCCGGTGGTCCTGGTCACCGCCTATGCCTCTCCGGATGACGCGGTCACCGCCATGAAAAGCGGGGCTTTCGACTATATTACCAAGCCTTTCAAGGTCGAAGAAATTAAGGATATCGTCGAGGCCGCCCTGAACAGCCGCCCGGCGGAAGCGACTCCGGCAACGGCAGGTATCCCGGCCCGGACCAAAGAGTTCGAAGGCATCATCGGCGGCAGCGCCGAAATGCTCAAGATCTACGATATCATCCAGCGGGTAGCGGCCACCCAGGCCAATATCCTGATCCACGGAGAATCGGGCACCGGCAAGGAACTGGTGGCCCGGGCCATTCACCGGCTGAGCGCAGCCGCCGAACATGAATTCGTTCCCATCGTCTGCAGCGCCATCCCCGAAAGCCTGTTTGAAAGCGAAGTTTTCGGCCACACCAAGGGGGCCTTCACCGGGGCCGCGGCCAACCGGGCCGGCCTTTTCGAGCAGGCCAATCACGGCACCGCTTTCCTTGATGAAATCGGCGAACTGAGCCCGCTGATCCAAACCAAGCTGCTACGGGTCCTCCAGGAGCGTGAGATCAAGCGGGTGGGATCAACGGAGAGCATCCGCATCAATATCCGGGTAATTTCCGCCACCAACAAGGATCTGGAACAGGAAGTCATTGCCGGCCGCTTTCGGGAGGATCTTTTTTATCGCCTGGCGGTGGTTCCGATCCGGGTTCCGCCCCTGCGGGAACGCAAGGGCGACGTGCCCCTTCTGGTGGACCATTTTCTCGCCAAATACGCCCGGCTTTTCCGCAAGGATATCCGACGGATATCATCCTATGCCATGGAAGTGCTGATGAATTATGACTTTCCCGGCAACGTGCGCGAGCTGGAAAACATCATCGAGCGCGGAGTGGCCATGGAAAACTCCCAGATAATCCTGCCGGAAAGCCTGACCCTCTCCGGCCATCGCCGCAACCGGGAGCAGGTTGACTCTTCTCAAGGGGCCGGGCTTGAAACCATCGCCGACGATGTGTTCAGCCGCGGGCTGGAGCCGGCCCTGGCCGACCTGGAGCGAGAGCTGATTGTCAGCGCCCTGGAGAAGGCGGGCCACTCCAAGACCAGGGCCGCCGATCTGCTCAAGACCAGCTTTCGTTCCCTGCGCTACAAGATCAAGAAATACGGTATCGGGGACTGAGCTCCATGCTTGCCTTGCTGCGCCAAGATCACCATCCGCCGGGAAGCGATGCCGACTCGCGCCTCAAACGGCAACTGGCCTGGTCTTTTCTGCTGCGGGTAATCTTTCTGACCCTGATCCTGGGAATCACCGCCGTCCTCGAGGCCAAGGGCCACCGCCTGACCACCGACAAATTCCTCTACCCGCTGCTCTTCATCGCCGCAGTCTATCTCTTCACCATCATTTCCGCCGCCCTGCTCGGCCGAATCGATAATATTCGCCGATTCGCCTCGCTGCAAATCGCTTTTGACATCCTGCTGATCTCCTGCCTGGTTTTTTTCAGCGGCACCAGCCAGTCACTTTTTACCGTGGTTTACTTTCTGCCGATCATCGCCGGCAGCTTCATGCTCTTCCATCGCGGCGCCCTGCTGATGGCGGCCCTTTGCACCATGGCCTTCGGCGGCCTGCTGCTGCTTGAGTATATTCAGTTCGACTTCAACCTGCTGACCATGGGCCCCAGGCCGGCCGCCAGTCTGGAAAGGCTATTGAACCTCTTTGCCATCAACGGCCTTTCTTTTTTCTTCGTCGCCGGCCTGGGAGCGGCCCTGGCCCACCGCCTTTACCGTACCGAGGCGGCTCTTTCCCGCACCACCTCCAGCTTTGACCAGCTGAACATTCTCTACAAACAGATTTTCGACGATATCGCCAGCGGGATTGCCACCGTCAACGAGGACCGGATGATCACCTCGTTCAACCGGGCAGCGGAAAGAGTCAGCGGCTACCGGGCTGAAGAGGCCTTAGGACGGCCGGTAAATGAGATTTTCCCCGAAATCAAATCCTACGGCAACCTGGAAGCAACAACCCGGGCGGAGGGCGAGATAACCCGTAAAAACGGAGATAAAATTCCGCTGGGCTACTCCTGGAGCCGTTTGCACGGCACCAATCATGAAGAGAAAAACTACATTCTATCCCTCCGCGATCTGAGCCGGATCCGGGAAATGGAGGCCAGAATCCGCCAGAGTGAGAAAATGGCCGCGGTGGGGGAAATGGCCGCGGGCATAGCCCACGAATTCCGCAATCCCCTGGCCGCCATCTCCGGTTCGGCCCAGCTGCTGGCCCGCCGACTGCAAGGGCATTCCGACCAGGCCAATCTGCTGGCCATAATTACCCGGGAATGCGACCGCCTGGAAGCGGCCATCAGGAATTTTCTGCTTTTTTCGCGGCCGGCCACGCCCCATCAGGATTGGATCAATCTTAAAGAACTCTGCAAGGAAAGCGGCGCCCTGCTGAGCCAAACCCCGACCTGCGCCGCCGACCATCACCTGACTTGTTCCGTGCCGGCCAATATCAAGGTTTGGGCGGATCGCGAACAGCTGCGGCAAGTGCTGATAAATCTGCTCAGCAATGCCTGCCAGGCCATGCCCGCCGGGGGGACAATTGAAAGCAGCGCCCGCAGAGAAATTCATCAGGGTCGGGCCGGCATCAGCATCAGGATCCGCGACAGCGGCAAGGGCATGACTCCGCAGGTGCAGGCAAAAATATTCAACCCTTACTTCACCACCCGCCAGGAAGGCACCGGCCTGGGCCTGGCCATCGCCCATCAAATCATCACCGCTCACGGCGGCCAAATCACGGTTCACAGCATGGCTGACCAGGGCACCACCTTCACCGTCCACCTGCCGGACCCCGCCTGACTTTTTTTATGATCAAGCTCCCTACATCATCCTGACTATTAAATTAAGTTAAAATTTTTTTAGCTGGCCTCCCTCCGCCAAATCCTGGCGGGTTGGCGGAACAAGCCCGGCCGGCGGGTTGTCCATGAACAGGGCGGCGCATTGCGCTTTAACGAAAAAAAAGGTATTATCGCCGAAGTTGTCCGATTCCGCCCCAAACAGGCCGATCCCGTGAACCATATCGGTCCCCCTCATGCCATATCTATAAGGATTTCAGCACCGTGGAACTGAACGTTTTTGCCATGTTTATGGAAGCCGGGATGACGATCAAAGGCGTTATCCTGTTGCTGCTGGTTATGTCCCTCTATTCCTGGTTCATTGTCTTCCAGAAGGAATTTCTCTACCGCAAGGTCAGGCGCGACTCGAATGAATTCGTGGAAAGATTCTGGAAATGCAAGGATCTGGCCGAAGCTTACAAGACCGCCAAGCAGAGTGAAGAAACACCGGAGGCCGCGATTTTCCGGGCCGCCTACCAGGAACTGCAGAAACTCAATAAATCCCAGGGCGGGGAATTGAGGCTGGAGAACCGCCTGGCGGGAATGGAGCCCCTGAAAAGGGTCGCCAACAAGAGCATGGCCAGCGAAATGTCCCGCCTGGGCAGTTCCCTGCCCTTTCTGGCCTCAACCGGCAGCGCCAGCCCCTTTATCGGTTTGTTCGGCACGGTCTGGGGCATCATGACTTCCTTTCACGACATCGGGGTACGGGGCTCAGCCTCCCTGGCCGTGGTCGCTCCCGGGGTATCCGAAGCCCTGGTGGTAACCGCCGCCGGACTGGCCGTGGCGATCCCGGCGGTGGTTTTTTACAATTACTACACCAATCAACTGGCCGATATTGAAAGCCGTTCCCAGGCCTTTGCCACCGATTTTATCAATCTTATCGAAAGGGACTTTCTCAGCCGCCGCACTGTGACGGCCCAGACCGCAACCGAGGCAGCCAGGAGCTGAACGATGGCCTTTGACATCCCTCCCGCCGGCAGGGGCTCTCGCCGGCTGGTTTCCGACATCAACGTCACCCCGCTGGTGGACGTAATGCTGGTGCTGCTGATCATCTTCATGATCGCCGCGCCCATGATGACCCAGGGAGTTGACGTGGACCTGCCCGAAACAACCTCCCGCCCCTTGCGGCAGGCGGAAACCCCGGTGATGATTACCATCGACAAGGATGGTGAAATTTATTTCGATGATATCAAGGGCACCCAGGTGCTCTTGCGTCAACAACTTGCCGCCCTGGCTCAGCGGCGCGGCACCGACCAGACCGTGTTGCTCCGGGCCGACCGGGAAGTACCTTACGGCCTGGTGGTGGCAATCATGGCCGACATCAAGGAAGCCGGTTTCGACCAGTTGGGGATGATTACCCAGCCTCCCTCGCGCTGACCAGCCAGCACGGTAAAAGCCGGGAAACCGGCATAAGTATAATCATAATCCAGGTGAAGCAGACATTGAACACAGTCGGGCCGCAACAGCCATGGAGAACCCCCCTGGCCCTGGCTATAGGAATTCATCTATTGGTCCTGTTGCCGGCCCTGCTTGCGCCCAGTCTGAGTTTTTTTCAGCGGCAGCGGCCGCCGCTGGATATCCAGACGGTCAGCCTGTTGAATGTCGCTGAATTGGCCCCGGCCACTCCGGCTCCCCAGCAACCGACGCCGGCCCCGCAGCCTGAAAGCCCGCCGCCCCCTCAATCACCCGCCCCCATCCCAGCGGCGGCAACCCCGCCGGTACCAGTTCCCGCCGCCCCGGCCCCACCGGCCGATCCGCGAACCATAGCTCCCAGCGAACCGGCCAAGGTGGCGGTAACCCGCCCGGCTCCCGCTGCCCCCTCCCCTCCTTTGTCCACCCGACCGGCTCGCACCAGTCAGGACGAACAGCGCCTCCAGCAACTGCGGGAATCTTTTCGCCTGGAGGCTCGGGCCCGGGACGCGGAGCGGGAAGCGGAACTAGCCCGGCAACAGGCTCTTGATGCCAGAATCGCCGCCATCCAGGCCCAGGCACCCGCTCCCCGGGCCAGCCAGCCGCCGGCAACAACCGCCCCGGCCCCCGCCGCCGCCGGTACCCGCGGCGGCGATGCCGCGGTGGATGCCGCCACCCGGGAATATCTGATCAGGCTAACCAGCCATATCCAGGCGCACTGGTCACTACCCAACTTGCCCACCTGGGACAAGGACCTGTTGGCAGTGATCGTTATCACCGTCCGCCGCGACGGCAGCCTCCGCGACTCGGAGTTTGAAATGCGGGCGGAAAACATGTATTTTAACCAAATTGTTCAGAAAACCATTCAGGATGCCGCTCCCATGCCGCCCTTTCCTGCGGCCCTGCGGCAAAACGAAATGGAAATCGGCCTGCGCTTCCGGCCCGGGGAGGTTTTTTAACTGGCGCCCGCGCCGCAGGCCGGTGCTCAACGAGCTGAAATTCTTCTACTGTTAGTTAAAACAGATCAAAGTAATGGGTTATCCGTGATCATGAAAACGAAATACATTCTGTTGCTGCTGCCTTTGCTCCTCTGTTTTTACCCTGCCAATGAGGCCGCCGCCAGGATTTACCTGGATATTACCTCGCCGGAATTACGCAAGATTCCCATGGCGGTGCCGCCCCTGGTGGACCAGAATCGGGCGGAGGCGCCCCCTTCGGTTGATGGCCGGAGAATGGCGGATATCCTGGGCCGGGCCCTGGAATTCCACGGCTTTGTCGAGCTTATCGATCCTAAACTTTACGGCGAGCGCCAGGACGTCAACTGGACCCGGCAGGGGGCCGAGTTTGTCATCCTGGGCCGCTACAGCGAAGAAGGGGGTAACTTCAACCTTGAACTGCGGCTGCAGGATATTGCCGCCGGCCGGATGATTCATGGTCGCCGTTACCAGGCCCCCCGGCAAATGGTCCGCCAAATGCTGCTGCGCTTTTGCGATGAAGTTGTGGAAGTGCTGACCGGGGAGAAAGGGGTCAGCCAGAGCAGGATCGCCTTTGTTTCCGACGCCAGCGGCCACCAGGAAGTATACCTGGCCGATATCCTGGGCGACAATATCCGCCAGGTTACCCACCACCAGTTTCTGACGGTGGCTCCTCGTTTTACCAGGGACGGCAATCACCTGACCTACACCTCGCACCACCGGGGCAACGCCAATCTATACCAGACCAACATTCGTGAATTAAAATCGACCCGGCCCATTTCCCGCTGGGTCGGCCTCAACATAACCCCATCGTGGCCGCCGGACGGGGAGCGGATGGTCCTGACCCTGAGCCGTGACGGCAATCCCGACCTGTACCTGGCTGAGAATGACGGCCGCATAATCCGCCGCCTTACTCATGGCGAAGGGGTCAATGTCTCCCCCAGCTTTTCCCCGGACGGCCGGCGCCTGGCCTTTGTCTCCGACCGCAGTGGGACCCCCCAGATTTATATCATGGATATGCGGACCATGGCGGTAAACCGCCTGACCTTTCAGGGCAATGATAATACCACCCCGAGCTGGTCCCCCGACGGCAAATGGATTGCTTACACCGGACGGGTGGAAGGAGCCCTGCACATTTTCCTCATCAGTCCCGATGGTGGCGCTCCGACCCAGGTAACCCGCGGCTGGGGCCACCATGAATCCCCGAGCTGGTCTCCGGATGGCCGCCAGCTGGTGTTTTCCCGCAATCGTAACAACCGTGAGGAAATCTGCGCCATCTTCCTTAACGGCACCGGCCTGCGGGTGCTGTTTGCCAATGAACCGGGCAATCATTTTATGCCCCAATGGTCGCCCCGCCAGGATTGGTAAGGCAGCAGGAGAGCAAACTCCCCGTCCGGATCTCCGGGGATGACATGATCGACCATAGTTGCAGGCCAAAGGAGCTCCGAAAACAACCTGTTCCCCAACCGACCGCCTGGCCCAGCGGTTTTTTCCGGAACTGACCATTTTGCCAAAAATCTGTGAACCGGAGGTTTATCTCGATGAAAAAAAGTATGATCAGCTATGCCCTGCTGCTTGGCCTGTCCCCTTTTCTGGTTCAATGCGTGGCTTCGGAACAGGATGTCAGGATCCTCGACCAGCGCACCCGCACCCTGGACAGCCGGACAACCGAACTCGAACGCTTGAGCGAAGCCGTCCGCGGCCAGGCCACCTCCCAGGCCAGGCTGGGCAGTGAACTGGAAACCCTCAGTAACCGGCTGCTCCAGCAGGAGGGCCGGATGGACGAGGCCGAACATCAGCGCCGCCGGATCCAGGAGCAGCAGAATAGCAGCCAGCAGGCGATGAGCATGCGGCTGGACAACATCGATATCACCCTGCAGGAAATCACCGCCAACCTCAAGGAACTGGACCGCCGGCTGGCCGCTTCCCTGGCTGACATGGAGGCCCAACAGGAGCAGAGCAAGCGGCAGTTGCAGGCCCTCCAGGAGCAGAGAGCCAGAGAGGCGGCGGAGCGGGCGGCGGCGGCCGAAGCCGCGGCCCGGGCGGCGGAACAGGCCCGACGGGAAGCGGAAGCGCGGGCTCAGCGGGAAGCGGAACGTCAGACCAGGGAAACCATGGCCCGGAGCGGGCCCAAGGAGATTCTGCCCGAGCAGTTCAAGCAGAAGGTCGAGGGCGGTCGGACCAGCACTCCGGACGCAGCTCCTGAAACGCCGGCTGTCCGGGCTGCAACCCCGGCGCCTGCTGCCCCTGCAGCGGCTCCCCGAGCCGCCGCGCCACCAGCGGAAGGGCCGGGAGCGGAACACTACCGGCAGGGCCTGGAACACCTGGAGCGGAACAATCACCAAGATGCCTACCTGGCCTTCGCCAACTATCTCGAGGAAGCACCCCGAGGCGATATGGCCGCCGATGCCCGTTATCTGCTGGGTGAAAGCCTGTATAGGCAGGAGGAATATGAGTTGGCCATTCTGGAATACCAGAAAGTAATCGCTGATTTTGTCGGCCATGCCCGGGTGCCCTCAGCCCTGCTGCGCCAGGGGATGGCCTTCGAAAAGTTACGCGAACCATCCACCGCCGCCATCGTCTATGAGCGGTTGATCGGGGAATTCCCAGCCAGCGAGCAGGCAAGGCAAGCCAAGGAACTGCTGGGCAAAATCCGCTGAAAACAACAAAAGGGCGACCGGAAGTTACCTCCCGATCGCCCTTTTGTTGGTCTGCCAATGGTGGGGAGGGATTATCTCCCCCCATTGGCTTTTTATTGTTCGCTTAGCTGGTCTCGACAACGCTGAATTGCTCAGGGGGCCCGCACGTCACAGCCCCGAATTCGGAGCCTACCGCTTAGCGGACTGTGAGTCGCCCCCGGGCTTGATCATTTGATCCCCAGCTCCTTTTCCTTTTCCGCCACCGCCAGCCGGGTTTTGATAGCGGTGTCGGAGATCAGGCTCATCGAATCGATCCCGCATTCCACCAGGAAGGTGGCAAACTCGGGGAAGTCGCTGGGAGCCTGACCACAGATGCCGATCTTGCGCCCCCGCCGCTTGGCGGTATCTATCACCATCTTGATCATCGTCTTGACCGCCTCGTCGCGTTCGTCATAGATATGGGCCACCAGGTCGGAATCCCGGTCCAGGCCGAGGGTAAGCTGGGTCAGGTCATTGGAGCCGATGGAGAAACCGTCAAAGACATCGGCGAAGGCATCGGCGGCGATGACGTTGGAGGGAATCTCGCACATCACGTAAACCTCCAGGCCGTTTTCTCCCTGGACCAGGCCGAATTCGCGCAGCACCTCGATAACCTTGCGGCCTTCTTCCGCGGTCCGGCAGAAAGGCACCATCAGCTTGATGTTGGTCAGCCCCATGTCGTTGCGGGCCTTGAGCAGGGCCTTGCATTCCAGCTCAAAAGCGGGCTTGTACTTGGGATCATAGTAACGGGAGGCCCCGCGCCAGCCGATCATCGGATTGGCTTCCACCGGCTCATAAAGCTTTCCCCCCACCAGGTTGGCGTATTCATTGCTCTTGAAGTCGGAGAGACGAACGATTACATCCCGGGGATAGAAACCGGCCCCGATCCGGCCCACCCCTTCGGCCAACTTGTCAATGAAGAATTGCTTCTTGTCATCGGGATAGGCGGTGGTCCGGTTCTCGATTTCCTTGACGATGGCCGCCACCTTTTCGTCACCGGCAGCCTTGGCCTTGAGATCATCGAAATAATAGAGGGCCAGGGGATGGATCCCGATATGGGAGTTGATAATGAATTCCTCGCGGGCCAGGCCCACCCCGTCGTTGGGGATCTGCCCTTCCGAAAAGGCTTTTTCGGGAATACCGACGTTCATCATGATCTTGGTCCGGGTCTGGGGAACCGAGTCGAGATCGAGCCGCTCCACCTCGTACTTGAGCAGGCCGTCATAGATGTTGCCGGTTTCGCCCTCGGCACAGGAAACGGTGACCTCCCCGCCGTTGGGAATCAGCTTGCTGCCGTTGCCGGTGCCGATGACACAGGGAATCCCCAACTCCCGGGAAATGATGGCGGCATGACAGGTGCGACCGCCGCGATTGGTGACGATGGCGGCGGCGATCTTCATGATCGGCTCCCAGTCGGGATCGGTCATGTCGGTGACCAGGACCTCTCCCTTCTTGAAGTCGTGAATATCGGCCACGTTGAAGATGACGTTGGCCTTGCCCTGACCGATCTTGGCCCCCACCGCCTGTCCGGAAGCCAGGACCTTGCCCTGCTCCTTCATGACGTAGGTTTCGATTTCCTTTTTGTTGGTCTGGGAATGGACGGTCTCCGGCCGAGCCTGGACGATGAAAAGCTCGCCGGTCCCCACCTCTTTGCCGTCACCGTCCTTGGCCCATTCGATATCCATGGCCTTGCCGTAATGATCCTCGATGATGCAGGACCAGCGGGCCAGGGTCAGAATTTCGTCGTCGCTGAGGACGTACCGGCCCCTCTCCGCGGGGGTGGTTTCGATATTCTTGACCGATTCCTCGGCACCGGAATCGGTATTGTAGATCATCTTTATTTCCTTGCTGCCCAGCCGCTTACCGACTATGGGCCGCTTGCCCTGCTTGAGGGTGGGCTTGAAAACGTAGAACTCGTCGGGGTTGACCGCCCCCTGGACCACGTTTTCCCCCAGACCCCAGGCTCCGGTGAGGAAAACCGCGTCCTGGAAGCCGCTTTCGGTGTCGATGGAAAAGATTACTCCGGAGGAGGCGGAATCGCTGCGCACCATTTTTTGGACCACGATGGAGAGGTAGACGTCAAACTGGCCGAAGCCTTTGTCGTGGCGATAGGAAATGGCCCGATCAGTGAAGAGGGAGGCGAAGCATTTTTTGCAGGCCGCGATCAGGGCTTCGGGGCCGCTGATATTGAGGAAGGTTTCCTGCTGGCCGGCAAAGGAGGCGTCGGGCAGATCCTCGGCGGTGGCCGATGAACGAACCGCTACCGCGCAGTTGGGGCCGTAATCCTGCTCCATCTTGCGATAGGATTCAATAATGGCGTCGTAGAGCGGTTTGGGAAATTCGGCGGTGCGGACGATGTCCCGGGCCTTCTTGCCCCGCTCCTGGAGGTTGCGCAGATCGTGGGTATCCAACCCGGCCAGGGCATCGCGGATTCCCTGTTCAATCCCCGCTTCTTCCAGCAGGTAGCGGTAGGCGTAGGCGGTGATGGCAAAACCGTTGGGAACACTCACTCCCTGGGACATCAATTTCTGGTGCATTTCCCCCAGCGAGGCGTTCTTGCCGCCGACCAGCGGCACGTCATCGATCAGGATGTCGTCGAACCACAGAATAAGGGCCTGGTCATGTTTTCCCATCGTTTACTCTCCCGTCTAAATTGGTTTTATCGTATTAAACTTCAGGCAATTACAGGGAATATAATTTACGACTGCCGCATTGATTTACGGCCATAAATCCGGAGCGATCGGGGGGCGGTGCCCAACTAATTTAGTCACCACCGGTTTATAGCTAATCTTGGCCATGGGGTCAACCGAATAGTAAGCTCCCCGCGGTGCGGATTGGCCTTGCTCAACGGCCGGCAGCGGACCTGATCGGTCACCGGCTTCAGCCCTCCTGCCAGGCGGTGGAGATTGTTGTTTTTTACCGGTCGAACAATATTTTATCCGCAGTCGGGCTGTTTACGTAAATACTGGCCCGGCAAAAAAATATATCGGCACTGGAATTTCCGGAAAATCAGGGCTAGAATCAATGATAAGCCCGATCCCAGCCAAAAGCAACCACCGTGAGCCCTCATGAAACAAACCACTGCTGCCGCCAGCCTGATCGACCAGCTTTTTCAGCAATACGTCATTCCCGGCAATCATCGCGCCAGCGACTACTTCGCCCTGTTGCGCCAACTGCTGAGCCAGCGGCGCCAGGCCGCCGGCCCTGGCCAAAAGGAGGAGTGGCAGGCGGCCATTGCCCGGACCTACGACTTGCTCCGCGAGGAAATCATAACCAACCGGAACCCCCCGGTTGCGCCGGTTAAGTTCGGCACCTCCGGCTGGCGCGGCATCTTAGGGAAGGATTTTCACCTCCTTTCCGTGCGGCAGGTAACCCAGGCGATCATCAATATCTACGAGCAGGCGGCCGCCGAACCGGATCTGGCGGCGGCCCTGGGGGTTGCCAACGCTGCCGAGGCCAGGCAAAGGGGGGTTGTCCTGGGGTATGACAATCGCTTTGGCGGCAGCCTGCTGGCCGAGGGCGTCGCCGAGCTCCTCGGCAGTCGGGGTTTTACGGTTCGTTTGGCCGGCGAAACCACCACCGGGGTCATTTCCGCCGCGGTGCTGGTTACCGGAGCAGCCTTTTCCATCAATCTCACTCCCAGCCACAACCCCTTGGAATATGGCGGATTCAAGTATAATGCCGCCGATGCGGGTCCGGCGGCGGCGATCATCACCAACCGCATCACTTCGGAGGCGGCCCGAATCATCGCCGCCGCGGAAATCCCGGCCGGGAAACCCCGGCCAGAACTGGTCGGCCCGCTGGACTCCCTGACCTGCTGGCGGCAACTGGTGCGGAACAACCGCAGCAAACACGGTCTCGATTATGACGCGATCATGGCCGAACTGGGCCGCCGCGATGACTATGTTCTGGCCCTCGACTGCGTCCACGGGGCCGCCCGGGTGCATCTCGATGACCTGCTGACCGGGGTTCCGGCCCGCCATCGCCTGCTTTTCCGGGCCGAAGCCGATCCCACCTTCGACGGGGTCGCCCCGGAACCCTCCTCGGCCAACCTGGCAGCGGTCAAGGCCGCTCTCCAGCAAAGACCGGAACCCCTGAAGCTGGGCGCTATTATCGACCCCGACGGCGATCGGATTCGTTTCACCGACGGCACCACGGAGTTCGACATGAACATGTTCGGGGCCATGTGCTATCATTACCTTCATGTTTACAAGAACAAAAGAGGGCCAGTGGCCAAAACCGTCGCCACCAGCAACTTTGCCAACAGCATCGCCCGGGCCCTGGGCGAGGAGGTTTTTGAGCCCCGGGTGGGCTTCAAGGAATTCAAGCCGGTTATCGGCAAGGCCCTGGTAATGTTCGAGGAATCGGACGGAATCTCGATTATCGGCCACACGCCGGAAAAGGACGCTTATATAGGTTTGCTGCTGGCTCTGGACATGCTCCTTACCCTGCCCGGAGGGCTGGCCGGCTACCTGGCCGAGATCCGGACCCGGTTCGGTGAATTCTACCCGGGCCGGGGCGGAGTGGAGGTCAGCAAGCAAGGGGCCGAGCTGCAAAAGGCCCTGGCCGGGCTCGATCGTTATCGGCCGGGAACGAGTTTGACGGTCGGACAACACCCCGCAACCATCAAGGAAGTGATCACCATCGATGGCCACAAGCTGATCTTTGGCGACGACAGCTGGCTGATGATCCGCCCTTCGGGTACCGAGCCCAAAGTGCGGTTCTATGTGGAGGCCCGAACCGAGGCGGGTAAAGAGGAACTGCTGGCCACCGCTGGCGAACTCCTGCGGGAACTCGGCCTGCTTTGACCGGGCCAGGAGAGAACCCAAGGTAAAATGATTAAATATGGCGAACGGTCAAGCTGTTGCCTGAACCTGGCCTTGCGCTGACCGGGCGGGAGTGATGAACATGCGAAGCAAAATCTGGTTGTTGGTTTTACTGCTGCTTTTTACCCTGGCGCCCAGCGGGCAGGCCGGTGACTCTGACCAGGGAAAACCTTGGGCGGCCCAGGCGGCGGAATTCGAGGGCCGTCAGGAATGGACCGAGTTGCTCAAGCATACCTTCCGCTGGACCAGATCTCTACCCAACGATTACCGGGCCTGGTTCAACATGGGTCTGGCCCAGGCTGAACTGGACATGGCGGAACAGGCCGCGGCCAGCTACCGCCAGGCCCTGCGCCTCAAGCCCCAATATGCCGCGGCCTGGCTCAATCTTGGGAAAGTTCTCAGCCGCCTGAGCCAACCGGAGGCGGCCATCGATGCCTTCAAGCAGGCCACCGAGTTGCAACCTCGAAGCCCTGAGGCCTGGTTCGCCCTGGGAGCTGCCTACGCCGCCAGCGGCCAACTAGACGAACTGGCCGAAATCCACCAGCGCCTTGATAACCTCGTCCCTGAACTGGCCGCCGAATTTGCCCGTAAATTCCTGTAAAGTCCTCTCTTTGCCTGACTGTCCCCCGCCAGACAACCCGACCAGATTCACCGACGGCTGTTGGAGCGGCTTTGCCAAGCAGGGCCGCTTTTTCTTTCGGTCAAGACCGGGATTGCAACAACCTCTGGGCCCGGATCAGCCTGCCCGCCTGTCCCGGTAAGCTTCTGCCCCGGCGGTTTCGGTGAAGATGGAACTGATCCAGCAGGCGAGCCGCAATGCCCTCTCAATAAAATTCGAACAGAACCAGGCTTAAAGCCATGACCAACATGCCGCCCAGCAGGCCGATAATCGGGGTGTGGGCGGTACCGTAGAGCCGGGCCGAGGGGAAGAGTTCATCAAAGGAGATATAAATCATGATCCCGGCAACCAGGGCAAAGATCAGCCCCAGGGAGCCTTCGTTCAGGAAAGGAGCCAGAATAATGAAGCCCGCCACGGCCCCCAAGGGTTCGGTCAGGCCGGAAAGGAGGGAATACCAAAAGCCCTTTTGACGGCTACCGCTGCCGTGATAGATGGGCAGAGCTACCGCTACTCCTTCGGGGATATTGTGAATGGCGATGGCAATGGCGATGGGGATGGCTAAAGCGGGATCCAGCAGAGCCACGCTGAAGGTGGCGAAGCCCTCGGGGAAATTATGAATCGCCACCGCCAGGGCGGTAAACATCCCGGTCCGCTTCAGGGAACGGGCCTTATGGGCGTGGAGTTCCGTCTGGTCGCTGAACTCCGATTCCTTTTTAAATTCGTGGAGATTGACATCCTTGGGCACCAGCAGGTCGATCAGGGCGGTGGCGGCAATCCCGATGAAAAAAGCGCCGGTGGCCAGGGCATATCCCCATTGCTCACCATAGTCCCGGGCGAAATAAGCCATGGCCTCCGGCAGCAGCTCCACGAAGGAAACATAGATCATGACCCCGGCGGAAAAACCCAGCCCCAGGGACAGGCCCACCGTGTTATGGGGCCGGATGAACATGGCCAGGGCCCCACCGATCGCGGTGGAAAGCCCGGCCAGCAGGGTCAGGGAAAAAGCGAAGAGAATGGCGGAGAACTCGAAGCCACCCATGGCATCAGTTTCCCGCTATCTAGGGATTGACCGCCAAAAGCTCGACCGAAAAAATCAGCACCGAGTTGGGACCGATTACCGGGGGTACTCCCCGTTCCCCATAGGCCAGGTCGGCGGGGAGAAAAATTTCCCATTTGTCTCCCACCTGCATTAACTGCAAGGCCTCGGTCCAGCCGGGAATAACCCCGGCCACCGGAAAAACGGCCGGCTCGCCCCGCTCCAGGGAACTGTCAAAAATGGTGCCGTCAATCAAGCGTCCCTCGTAATGCACCGAAACAACGTCGTCGGCACTCGGAGTAGCGCCATCACCACTGCTCAATACCCGATACTGGAGTCCGCTGGCCAGAGCCACGACCTCGTCCCGCTCGGCATTCTCGGCCAGAAACTGTTGCCCGGCCTGCAGGTTTTGCGTCCGTTCTGCGTCCATCATGGCCTCTTGCCTGCTCATCATTTCATCCTGAAAGGCCATGATGGCCTCGTTCATCTCCTCTTCAGTCAGCAGCGGCTCGGCCTGACTTACCGCGTGCTTGATGCCCAGAGCCAGCAGATCGGCATCGATGTCCATCTCCTGGGCCACAAAACCCGACCCGATATCCAAGCCGATACTGTAACTGATCTTGTCCTTGACGCTTTTCAGTTCGGGACGACCTTCGGCCTTTCCATTACCTTCGGCCTGACCATTGCCGCAGCCCGACAGGACAAAAGTCAATGCCAGCACCATGGCCAGGGATAATCTGCAAAATGTTTTCCTCATAACTTACTCCAGTGTTGGTGATCCTGTTGGCAGGGTCTGGATTTAAACAAAAAAAACCAGGACACAAGGCCTGGTTAACACTAGCATAACAAATTAACAACCCGGCCAGCCAAGACCGGCTTAGCCGCAGGTTGAAACTCTTTTTCAGACCGATAGATGTGATTTATTATGGTCGGGACGAGAGGATTTGAACCTCCGACCCCATGCTCCCGAAGCATGTGCTCTACCAGGCTGAGCCACGTCCCGACGCCAACATAAAATCGCATAATTACAATAATCTCCGCCCAAACGGGACAGCCGGCGACCGGCCCCTCAAGGCGCCGCCCATATTGCTCGACTTTACCGGATTGTGCAAGCAAAAAAGCTGACAGGATTGCTCGGCAAGAAAATGGGGGGAAAGGAAAGAGGGCCGGCACCGACGGATACCGTCCCTCTTACATTCTTCAGACTGGAACCGGGAAACTTACTTTACGGCATCGGCGAGCTTGCTGCCGGCTTTGAAGCGGGCAACCTTGCGGGCCTTGATGGTGATCGGCTTGCCGGTCTGGGGATTGCGGCCCTGACGGGCAGCGCGCTTGGCCACGGAAAAGGTACCGAAACCAACCAAGGTAACTTTGTCGCCTTTTTTCATGGCTTTAGTAATTGCGCCGAGCGCTCCGGCCAAGGCCTTCTCCGCAGAGGCCTTATTGATGCCGGCAGCCTTTGCCATCTGTTCCACCAACTCACTCTTGTTCATTCCTTCCTCCTTAGTGGTTTTTCGTTCTGACCGGGTCTCCCCTACCAACTCGTATACGCAGGCACATCAAGGCTTTAATCACACGATAATTGATTGTCAATAAAAAAGATCCCGCTGTCAAACAAAAAAAAAACGCTAAAACCAAGGCTGTTAAACCACCACGGAGTATCGGCGATCAAGGTTTCACCTGAAAAGGCAAAGTCGTTCCCTCACCCCACGACAGCATAACAACTTCAACAATCAAACCACTTAAGACGCGGGCCGCCAGGGAAAATTCCTAACCTTGGCGTCACCCCGAGAATCCTCAAAAGGTCAGGCCATGCCGTTCAGGGCCGCCATCCCAATTCCATCCCGGCAAATCCCAACCGGCGACAGCAGGACTGTATCCGGGCCAAGATCGCATCCCGGGCCAATAATGCCTCGTCGGCCCGGGCTACCTCGATCAGGCACCTGGCGCCGTAATGACGAAAACGGGCGCCGGTGAAGCCAAGTTCCTGGAGCAGGCTTTCGCCTTGGCCTACTAAGGCGATGTTCGCCGGGGTAATGGGCTGCTGGGCCATGATCCGGGTGGCCAGACAGGAGGCGGAGGGTTTATCCCAGTTGGCCAGGCCCTGTTCCCGGGCCAGGCGGCGAATTTCAATCTTGGTCAACCCCGCATCGGCCAAGGGGGTGCGCACTTGTAATTCCTGCAGGGCGCGCAAACCGGGACGGTCTTGTCTCAGGTCATCCCCGTTGGTTCCGTCCAGCAGCACCGAGCAATCGCTGGCGCAGGCTTTTTCCCGGAAAAGGGAATAAAGCCTTTTTTTACAGAGATAGCAACGCTCAGGGGGATTGGCGACGAAATCCGGCCAGGAATAAGGGTCGACGTCTACAACCTCGGGCCGGCAACGCAAGCCGGCGGCAACCGCCATGGCCCGTTCATACTCGCCGGCCGCCTGCAGGGGCGAACGGGCATGGAGCACCAGAACCCCAGCGCCACGCGCGGCCAGGGCGGCGGCCAGCAGCAGGGAGCTGTCAACCCCGCCGGAAAAAGCAACCGCCACCCGCTGGTCGGCGGCAAGTTCGGCCACCAGATTCCGGTATTTCCAGGCCGCCCGGTGCCGGGACATGGTCAGTCAACCACCGCCACCACTTTATGACCTCTCTCCTCCAGGGCCTCGATCACTTCATCAAAGTCACATTTTTCCAAGCGGAATCCGTAAAGCTTCTTGCGGGAAGAATGCTGCTCGGTGGAAACGCTGATGATCTCACCGCCATGCTGCTTGATGACCCGGGTAACATCCTCCACCCCGCCCTGCTTGCCGACCAGAACATCTATCCGGGTCGAAGCCTTGAGCAGCCCCATCACCGAGATCAAAGCCGAAAGAAGATCGGTGGCGGTGATTATCCCCACCAACTTCTTTTTGTCCAGCACCGGCAGGCCGCCGATCTTGTAGTCATGAATCAGCCGGGCCGCCTTCTCGATGGTGGCATTGACATTAATGGTGATGATGTTGCGGACCATCACTTCATGGACATATATCTCCCTCTCCATTGAGGGAAAGGCGTAATGGCGGATATCGCTTTCGGTGATGAAGCCGACCATCTGGTCATCCTCAACCACAGGCAGGTGCCTGATTCCATGTTGTTTCATCATGGTTCCGGCCTCTTGGAGAAGGGCGTTGCGGCCAATGGTCACCAGCTTCTTGCGAGCACCCTGCATGCAATGTTTGACTTTCATTATCTGACCGCCCAAGTGGAGAAAAATTAAACCCGCGACGATGATTGTAAAATCGCCATCTTGGTAGCATCTTGGTACTTACAGAGTTTCTAAACGGCTGTCAACATTCCTCCGGGTATTCAGTCCCGGAAATCTCTTTTCAACCCTTTAATTTTACATTAGAATAAAAAATTCAGCGGGATTCTCGCCAACGTCCATTACGGTAGCAACCCCGTAAACACTTCTTTAAACAATAGCATGCCCCATCCGGGCGGTTACCATAAACCCAGTGATATACATGTCGCAGACCAAAGATCTTCTTCCTGACAAACAGAATTTGGCAACCTTTCGGCAGCAAATCGACGCCATCGATGATCAGATGCTGGCCCTGCTCCGGCAACGAATCCGCTTGGCCAAGGAAATAGGCAAGGTAAAAGCGGGCCACAACAAGGACCGATGGGACCCCAAGCGGGAAAGGGAAATTATCCGCCGGTTGAGCCAGGACAACGCCGGTGAATTTCCCGAACCGGCCCTCCGGGCTATCCTGCACGAAATAATCGCCGCCTGCCGGCTTTCGCAAAAAGCCACCGAAGTCGCCTACCTGGGACCGGAGGCAACCTTCTCCCACCTGGCCGGAATCAAATTTTTCGGCAGTGCCGCCTCATTTCGGCCCATGGAAACCATCGAGGATGCCTTCATCGAGGTGGAAAGGGGCCGGGTTGATTACGCCGTGGTGCCGGTGGAAAATTCCATTGAAGGGGCGGTTACTTCCACCCTTGATGCCTTTACCCGTTTCCGGGTAAAAATCTGCGGCGAGTTGAATCTGGCCATCAGCCACAACCTGGTCAACCAGAGCGGCCGGCTCGAGGACGTCAAGCTGGTGGTTTCCCACCCCCAACCCCTGGCCCAGTGTCGGCAATGGCTGCACCGCAACCTGCCGGATACCCCCCGGCACAACACCACCAGCACCGGGGCCGCGGCCCGGATGGCGGTCGAAGACCCCACGGTGGCTGCCATTGCCAGCACTCTGGCGGTAAAGACCTATCAACTCCAGGTGGCGGTCAAGGGGATCGAGGATTTCCGGGGCAACACCACCAGGTTTCTTCTGATCGGCAAAGAATCTCCCAAGGCCAGCGGCGATGACAAGACTTCCCTGCTGGTGGCCCTGCTCGACCGGCCCGGGGCCCTGCATGAAGCCCTGAGCATTCTGGCCCGCAACAACATCAACCTGACCCGGATCGAGTCCCGACCGGTCAAGGACGAGCCCGGCCGCTATCTCTTCTTTATCGACCTGATCGGCCATCTCGATGATCCCCAGGTCCGGGAGAGTTGCACCAAACTTCGGGAGATCTGCTCTCTCTATGAGTGGCTGGGTTCCTATCCCCGCGCCCGGGAATAAGCGGGTTTTCCGGCCATGCTGATCCTGGGCATAGAAACCTCCTGCGACGATACGGCGGCGGCGGTCCTGGCCGTTGCCGGCCGGCACTACTCCAATCAGAGCGGACCAGAGGACCCTCCCGGCCAGGTTGGCATCCTGGCCAACCTGGTCAGAAGCCAGAACGAAGTGCACACCCCCTACGGCGGGATTGTGCCGGAACTGGCCTCCCGGCGCCACCTGGAAAATATCTTCCCGGTGGTGAAAACCGCCCTGCAGGAGGCTGGGCTCGAGCTCGCAGAGATCGATCTGATCGCCGTTACCCAGGGACCGGGCCTGGTAGGATCCCTGCTGGTGGGCCTCAATTTTGCCAAGGCGCTTTCCCTGGCCACGGCCATCCCCTATGTGGGGGTGGATCATATCGCCGGCCACCTGGCTTCACCTTTTCTGGCCGCCGAACACCCGGTTTTCCCCTATCTGGCCCTGACCGTTTCCGGCGGTCATTCAAGCATCTTTCTGGTCCAAAGTCCCACGGACTTCACCCTGCTGGGCCGCACCCGCGACGACGCGGCCGGCGAGGCCTTTGACAAGGTGGCCAAGCTTCTCGAGCTGGGCTACCCCGGCGGCCCGGCGGTCAGTCGCTTGGCGACAGCCGGAAACCCCCAGGCCTTTGCCTTCCCCCGGGCCCGGCTGGCCGCCGACAGCTTGGACTTCAGCTTCAGCGGCCTGAAAACCGCGGTGGCAGGAGAAATCCGTCGGCGCCAGGAGGCGCACCGGCCATATTCCGCCGCCGATCATGCAGCTTACCAGGCCGATATCTGCGCCTCGTTTCAGGAAGCAGTGGTGGAGGTGCTGGTGGAAAAAACCCTGGCCGCGGCCCGGCAATTCTCCTGCCGGCAGGTAGTCCTCAGCGGCGGCGTGGCAGCCAACCCCAGGCTGCGCCAACACCTGCGCGAGGCGGCGGAAGCCGACGGGTTGACCATTTTCATGCCGGAACCCGCCTTCTGCACCGATAATGCCGCCATGATCGCCATGGCCGGCTTCTTTCAGCGCCACCGGGCCACCCGGTCGATGGCGATGGATGTTTATTCCCGCTTCGGCGCCGGGCCATCAGGTCCGGAAGTTGCCGGCCGGCACAGTTACCGCCGGGCCCCAACTCAAGAGGGCCCGTTCCCGCCCGCAGCCGATTTACCCCTGACCGGTTGATCGGCATGGAACCGCAACGCACCGCCCGTTATTATTATTTGAAGATTCTCCGCCTCAAGGGAGATCCCCACAGTCTTGCCCGCGGCGTAACCGTCGGCGTAGCGGTGGGTATTATCCCCATCGTACCTCTGCAGACCCTGATCATTCTGGTGCTGGCGCCCTTGTTCCGGGGCAACAGCATCGCCGGCATCCTGGCCGGCCTGCTGGTCAGCAACCCCTTTACCCTGCTGCCCCAGTACTATGTCTCCTGGAAACTGGGTAAATTCTTCTATCCCGTCGAACTGACCTGGGCCCGGGTGCGGGAAACCATCGTATTCGTGGTCTCCGAAGCCGGTTCCTTCGGCGAACGCCTGGCCGCCATCGGCCAGCTGGGCTACGAGGCCATCGCCGTCCTGATCCTGGGCGGGGCTATCCTGGCCATCCCCCTGGCCCTGGTAACCTATCCCCTTTCCCTGCAGCTGTTTTTGGCCATCCAGCGGAAACGGCGCCAGAAGCATGTACTTTCCTGAGATATTTTTTGGCCTCGCCGCCCCGGCCTGCCCTTTTTGCCCGCTTCCTGAATTGCCCCTGATAGCCTGCCGGCTAAGGATAAATAAATCATCGTGAACCAAACCAGTATCAGACAGATTTTGACCGAACATGGCTTGGCCCCCAGCAAGCGCTTGGGCCAGAACTTCCTGGTCCAGCCCCGGCTTGCCGAACAGATTGTCGCCCTGGCCGGCATCGGCCCCACCGATACGGTGGTGGAACTGGGAGTAGGTTTGGGTTCTTTAACTATCCCCCTGGCCGCCAGGGCCGGCAAAGTGATCGGAATCGAGATTGATGCCGGGATCATCAGGTACCATCTGGAAGCCCAGGACCTGCCGGTCAACGTCGAACTGCACCACCAGGATCTGCTGCAAACCGATTTTGCCGCCCTGGCCCACGACCAGGGAAGTAGACTGAAAATCATCGCCAACCTGCCCTACGCCATCACCAACCCGCTGCTCTTCAAGCTGGTGGAACAGCACCAGGCCCTGGATCTGGCGGTACTGATGGTCCAGAAGGAGGTGGCCCTGCGCCTGATCGCCCCGCCGGGGACCAAGGAATACGGGGTGCTCTCGGTCCTGCTGGGGAGTTGCGCCCAGGTGCGGCGCTTGCTGGAAGTCGGACCGGCCAATTTTTACCCCCGGCCCAAAGTGGACTCGCTGGTGATCGCCATCAGCTTCGGCGCCGCACCCGCCGGAGTGGATTTTCCCATGCTGCGCCGGGTAGTTGACCTTGCCTTCCGCCAGCGCCGCAAAACCTTGCTCAACAGTCTGAGCGCCGGGGGGGCAATCGGCCTGGGCCGGCCAGAAGCCGCTAGAGCGCTGGCCGCGGCCGGCATCGAACCCCGCCTGCGGGCGGAAAACTTGACCACGGCGGACTTTATCCGCCTGACCAGGGCCATTGCCGCCGCCCAGGACTGAATCGGAGGCTTTCCTTGAACCACTGAATGCAGGGACCGGACGGTTCGAGCGGCCGAGATCCCGGCTAAACAGTGGTCCGCGGAGCGGTCGGGATCTCACTTCGGGGGCGGTTCAATCGCAACGACCTTATGGATAAATTTGTTTTTCACCACCCCACCAAGGTGATTTTCGGCCGGCAAGGGCTGACCCGGTTGGGCCGGGAATGCGCCCGCCTGGGCACCAGGGCCCTGCTGCTTTACGGGGGTCAACACCTGCAGGCCGGAGAGGGATATCAACAGGTCTGCCGCTCGCTGGCGGCAGCGGGCGTGGACTGGCGGGAGCTGGGGGGGATTCGCCCCAACCCGCGCCTGGCCCAGGTGCGCCGGGGGATTGGCCTGGCCCAAGAGCATAACGTCCAGGTGGTGGTAGCGGTGGGGGGCGGCAGTGTCATGGACAGCGCCAAGGCGGTGGCGGCCGGCGCCTGCGTCAACCACGATATCTGGCTCTTTTTTCGGGGCAAGAAAAGCATCCGCCGCGCCCTGCCGGTGATCTGCGTACCGACGGCGGCGGGTTCAGGCTCGGAATACAACCATGGCATGGTCCTGACCAACGAACTGACCCGGCAAAAAATCGGGATCGGCAACCGCCACCTCCTGCCGGCCGTGGCGATCATGGATCCGGAATTGTCCTGCACGGTCCCCTGGCGGCAGACTCTTAACGGAGCAGTGGACACCCTCAGCCACCTGCTGGAGTTTTTCGGTTCCGGCTCCCCCCCGGGCTCTCAGGCATACCGGCCAGCGGCCCACGCGGGGGCTATCCCGAACTCTGATTGCGGGCCGCCCGCTGGATCACCGGCGGCGGTTTCCTCAGCTCTCCAGGATCGCCTGGCCATCGGCCTGATCAAAACCATCATGGCCAGCTGTGCCCGCCTAAAGGCCGATTCCGTCGATTACCAGGGGCGGGCCGACATGCTTTGGGCCTCGGCCCTGGCCCTGGGGGGGCTCAACAATGCCGGCCGCGGCCGGGTCACCATGCCGGCCCATCTGCTCGCCCATGCCCTGGGCGGCCGTTATGATCTGGCCCACGGAGAGCTTTTGGCGGTGATCCTGCCCGCCTGGCTGCAATTTACCGCCCGTCGCGATCCTTCCCGGATCACCGCCTGGACCCGTCCCGTTTTCACCGCCGGCCCGACTCGGTCACCCGAGCCAGGCCCAGCGGAACTCAAACTGGAAGCGGAGCAGGGCCTGCAAGCCTTGCGGCAGTGGTTGCGGCGGATGGGGGCTCCCCAAAATCTGGCCGAAATCAAAATCCCCACCGGCAAAGTCGCTCTGGCGGAACTGGTCGAACACACCCTGCCCCAGGCCCGGCTCTGGCGTCTGCCTTACGGCCGGAAAGAGCTGTTGGAAATTCTCAACTATGCTCAAGGGGAAGGAAATTCGCCGGCCGGCCCCTGATAATAGGTAAGGGTCGCGGTCAAGGAGCCGATGGCGATCCGGGAACGAACCCGCAACGGCACCCGGTACTGATCGTCGGTCAGCCAGATCTGGGGATCCCCCGCTTTCTCGTAGAGACCGACAAAAGTGAGCTGCGGCCGCACCTGTAAACTCTCGCGGCGCCCGAGGATGGAATCGATGCTCTCGATCTTTTCCACCATAACCTCAACATCATGGCGCTCCCGGTCAGCAAAAGTCGGAATTACCACGCTTTTGCCCAGGGCCAACGGCATAATACGCATGGCATAAAAGGCGGAGAATTCGTTATGCACCGGCCCGGCCACGGTAAATCTTTCCACCGGATCCTGATTGCGCTGATAGACAATCAGGCGCCGTTCCTGGTTATAAATAGTGGTCCGAATATTCCGGCGCTCTCCCTGGTGCTGGTCGATGCGATAGTGGCTGGGCAAACGGGCCGGGCCGCGCACCACCACCCGAAAAGTGTCCCGCACCGGATAAATTTTCCCCAGCAACCCGGCGGTGCGGGCGGTGATTTCCAGGGCCAGCAGCTCCCCCCGGTCATCCAGTTGCTTAACGGCCATAGTCAGCCGCCCAGCGGTCATCCCCAGCCAAGTTACATCGTAATGCAAAACCTCGCCGGCGGGATAGGCGGAGGCCAGCAAATGCTCCTCCGGGGGCGTCATCTCCTTACCTGCTGCCAGCAACTGAGCCGGGCCCGGCAGCAACAACCAGAGCCCCAGAAAAAAAATGTACAGCGTCAAAGTTCTTGCTTTCACCACCGTCGACCTCGCCGTCTTAAGGAAATGGCGCCATCCGTCGCCCAATAATAACATACTCAGCCGGTCCTGACACACACCTTGCCGGAACCGCCTTTTCCGCCCGATGACCAATGACCTGCCGAGGGCTGCAATCCCGGCTGATCAGCGCTGGGAAAAGATTTTTTCTTCACGGGCCAGGCCCGGTGGGCCCAGCCTGTCCCGCCATGTCCGGCGGGTTGCGAGGGTTTGGAGAAGGGTACTACTTCGAATGAGCCAGGGGCCCCCAGCCCGAGCAAATGCTGCGGAACCAGGCGAAAAAAGCCGGGACCACCAGCCCTGCTTTGCAGAGCCGGTGGTCCCGGCCGGGGATGGAGATGCAGAAGCTTGAGATTTAAGGCAAATCAGTTAGGGGTGGTTTCCGGGGTGGAGTCCTCAGGGGTGGTGGAATCCAGCATGGGGCAGATGCCCAGCATCATCCCCATGCCAGGGCCCATCATGCCCTGACCCATCATGCCTCGGCCCATCATGCCCCGGCCCATCCGGCCTTTACCCATGCCCATCCCCGTTCCCATGCCGGGCATGGCGATCCCCAGCTCCTGGGCTTTTTGATGTTTCTCGGTGCGCAGATCAAAAAGTTCCTGGGCCAGGCGGGCGGCCTTTTTCTCGTCGGGCCGCTGATTGCTCAGCACCGCCCGCAACTCCGCCTGCTTGCCCACGATCTGGCGGCGCAGATCGGTGGTTTCCTGGTAGAATTGCTGCCGCGCCTTGATGGTCTCTTCATCAAGAGTGGCTCCCATCCGGCCGTAACCGGCCCCGGGGCCGCCCATCATGCCGATGCCCGGACCAGATCCCGGTCCGGCGCCGGTTCCCAGCTGGGCTTCCGCGGCCTGATAACCGGCCAGGGCAATAGTCGCCGCCAGGGCGATGCTTAAAATAGTTTTCTTCATGACTGTTCCTCCGACTGATATTTGGCTGACGGGCTGATTCCCGTCAGCTTGGTAAACAGTCTTTCTTCAACAATCGTGCCAACTGCTTCCGATAGATGAATAATCACCATAAAACAAAGCAGTCGCCAGTGGCTCATTGCTCCTGGGGGGCAACAGGGGCCGGCCGGCGGGAAAAATTGATTATTTTTTACCCAGGACCGGGGGCGGCCGGGTAAAATTTACCCAACCTCGCCGTTATCAAGCGGTCGGGGTAAACTGATGGTCAAAAAATTGGGATGAGCAAAACTCCTTCGGGCCCGACCGGCCCAGCCAAACCTCACCCCCACAAGAACTCCGACCGATGTTATTTTTTGTCTCGTTCGGCATGAATCGTGTAGTCATTAAGGCTGAAGCCCTGTCCTGATCAATCTCAGCCACCATATTTTTTCAGGAGATGAAAATCAGTTTATGGAAAAGCTGCCGGCCAAAAAATTAATTTTCGCCTCCCCCTGGATTTTGATTACCGCCGTGGGCCTGTTGCTGGCCATTATCCTGGTTTTCGCGGTCAACAACCTGCAACGCGAACAGCGCCTGGCCAACGAAACCCTGTTCAACCGGGGCCAGGGAATCATCCGCTTTCTGGAAGCGGGCACCCGGGCCTCCATGATGCGGATGGGGGTGGATGATGCCAGCCTTTTACAGCACCTGATCGAGCAGGCTGCCGAGGATACCGATATTCTATATATCGCGGTGATCAGCCAGGAGGGCCGGATCCTGGCCCACAGCGAACCGGACCTGGTCAGCCGGATGCTCCCCTTTCCCCTCCCCCCGCAAATGACCAACGACACCTCCCCCAGCGCCCCGGCCAGGGTCAGCTACCGCTTACGGGAAGATCCCGCTTTTCCCGCCGGAATCTTCGAGGTCAGCGCTCCATTCACGCCCTTCGCCGGGCGGGGAGGGCGGCACGGTATGATGATGGAGCCCGGCCAACGCCAGCGCATGCGCCAGGTGTGGCAACACCACGAGGACGGGGCCGGCATGGACCCCGAGGCCTTAGGTCATCAGGGCAGAGTGATCCTGGTGGGACTGGACCGGAGTGAGGCGGCCATGGTGATCAGCCAGAACCGGCGCCACATTTTGTTTATCTCCCTGGCCCTGTTGCTGGTGGGGATCGGTGGCTGGCTGGCCCTGCTCGGGGCCCAGGGTTACCGTACCGCCGAAAAAACCCTGCAGTACGTCCAGGCCTTTACCGGCCTGCTGATCTCCCGCCTGCCGCTGGGGATCATCGCCGTGGACCAGCGGGGCCTGGTCACCACCTGCAATGAAGTGGCGGCGCAAATGGGGGATCTGCGGGCGGAAAAGGTAATCGGCCGGCCCGCGGCAGTGGTTCTGCCGGCCCTGCTGGCCCCCTACCTGGCCGAGCCGACCAGCGGGGCGGAAATTATCGACCGGGAAATCAAGCTGGCCGCGCCCGAACCAACCGGGCCCCGGCCGGACGACAACAAGCCCGGCCAGCCCCAAAAAGTTCGGCTTGGGGAAGAGTCGCCGGCGCCGGAATCGCCTGCGGCAGAAGGCAAACGAACGGTGATGGTCAGCGCGGTGCCGGTCAGGAATCGCCAGCAGAAGATTATCGGCCGGGTGCTGCTGCTCCACGACGTTACCGAATTGCAGGCCATGGAAAGGGAAATCCATCGCCACGAACGGCTGGTGGCCCTGGGCAAGATGGCGGCGGGGGTGGCCCATGAGATCCGCAACCCCCTGAGTTCGATCAAGGGGCTGGCCACCCTGCTGGGTTCCCGCTTCGGGGAACAGGACCGGGAACATGACGCCGCCCGGCTGTTGATCAGTGAAGTGGAGCGGGTCAACCGCAGCATCGGCGAACTGCTCAACTACGCCCGGCCCCAGCCGCTCAACCGGCAATCGGTCAGGCTCAACGAGCTGCTGGCCAATTCCCTGCAACTGGTCGCCGCCGACGCCCGGGTTCTGGGGGTGGAGCTGGACTTCCAACCCGCCGCCGGGTCACCGGCCCTGGCCATCGATGCCGACCGGATCACCCAAGTACTCCTCAACCTTTACCTCAACAGCCTCCAGGCCATGAGCGAGGGCGGCCGGCTCCAGGTCCGCGCCCGGGAAGACCTTGCCCGGGGGGAAATCCAGATCTCAGTGAGCGACAGCGGTTGCGGGATTGCGGCGGAAAACCTGGCCCGGATCACCGACCCCTACTTCACCACCAAGCCGGAAGGCTCCGGCCTGGGCCTGGCCATGGTCCAGAAAATCATCGAAGAGCACGGCGGCCGCATGGCCATCGCCAGCCAGGAAGGCCGGGGCACCACCGTAACCATCTCCCTGCCCCGGAGTCCGCAGCCGGCAAACGGCCAAGCGCAAACCTGAGCGCCGGGATCCTTACCGGCCAGGCCGGCTTATTCAGCGGCGCGATAAATTTGGGCCCCGACCCGCCGCAACTTGCCAACCAGGTCGTCATAACCGCGATCCAGGTGATATACCCGGGAGATTTCCGTAACCCCTTCGGCGGCCAGGCCGGCAATCACCAGCGAGGCACTGGCCCGCAGATCGGTGGCCATGACCTTGGCCCCGCGCAGTTTGCCGGTGCCGCTGACAATGGCGCTGTGGCCGTCAATCCGGATATCGGCCCCCATCCGGTGCAACTCGGCCACATGCATGAAACGGTTTTCGAAAATGGTTTCCGTAATCAGGCTCAGGCCATTGCTCAAGCACATCAGGGCCATCATCTGGGCCTGGAGATCGGTGGGGAAACCGGGGAAAGGCATGGTCTTGATATCCACCGCCCGCAAAGGACCGCGGCGCGAGACATGAAGCCGGTCCGCCTCCTCGCGGACTGCGACCCCCGCGGCACCCAGCTTTGCATAGAGCGAGGGCAGCAAGGCGGGATCGCAATTGGTCAGGGTCACTTCTCCGCCGGTAGCCCCCACGGCAATCAGGAAGGTGCCGGTTTCGATCCGGTCGGGAACGATCCGGATCCGGGCCGGCCGCAGGCGGCCGACCCCTTCAATCGCCAGGGTATCGCTGCCCCGGCCCTTGATCCGGGCCCCCATGCCGTTGAGCATATCGACCAGGTTGCCGATCTCGGGTTCCCGGGCGGCATTCTTGATCACCGTCTCCCCCCGGGCCAGGACCGCGCCCATCAGGATGTTCTCGGTGGCGGTGACCGATGGGATGTCGAAACAGATGGTGGCCCCGGTCATCCGGCCATCCACCGAGGCATCAACGTATCCCTGATCCAGTTGATGGCTCACCCCCAGCTGCTGAAAGCCCTGGAGATGAAAATTGATCGGCCGAGCGCCAATGGCGCAGCCGCCGGGCAGTGAAACCCGGGCCCGCCCCATCCGGGCCAGCAGGGGCCCCAGCACCAGCACCGATGCCCGCATGGTCTTGACCAGCTCGTAGGAGGCCTCAAAGCCATGCAAATTGGCGGTATCGATGATCAGGGTCGCGCCATCCCGCTGCCAGGCGGCGCCGAGAGCTTCAAGAAGGGCCAGCATGGTCCGGGTGTCACGCAGATCGGGAACATTCTCCAGGACATGGGGGCCGGGAGCGAGCAGACAAGCGCAGATCAACGGCAAAGCGGCATTCTTGGCCCCACTGACCGCAATCTCGCCCCGCAGGGGCTCTCCTCCTTCAATGACAATTTTATCCATGGTCACCAACCGGTTGCTTAGGCATTAACCATATCCGTTCCCTGGCGGCGCCGACAACGGATAATCCTGGGATGGCCGGCCAGGTCCGGTAAAATTTCGACTTCGCTGAAGGCCGGATTGGCACGGAAAAGGCGCTGGACCGTCTCTTGCTGGTCCCAGCCGATTTCCATCAGCAACAATGCCCCCGGGCGCATAAAGGGCGGCAGGGTGCGACAGAGTTCGTCAATATCATCCAGGCCCCGTTCACCGCCGTCCAGGGCAGTCCGGGGCTCGAAATCCCTTACCTCCGGCTGCAGATTGGCCAGATCGCTCCGCACCACATAAGGCGGATTAGCCACCACCAGATCAAAAAGCGGCCGAGCCCGCAAAGCCGTCAACCAGTGGGAGCAGACCAGGGAGATCCGCCCCGCCACCCCGTGCCGCAGGGCGTTGGCCCGGGCAACCGCCAGGGCGGCGGCCGAACGATCGAGAGCCACCACCCGGGCCGCCGCCAGTTCCCGGGCCAGAACCACGGCCAGGATGCCGCTGCCGGTGCCCAGATCGAGAATCCGGAGAGGCTGTTCCGGCGCCTGCTTCCGGGCCTCGACCGGCAATTCTGGCGCCGGCCGGGCAAATTCCAGGGCCTGCTCCACCAGCAACTCCGTTTCGGGGCGGGGAATCAGGACTTCGGGCCCAACCGTAAAGGACAGGGACCAGAATTCCCATTCCCCGATGATGTAGGCCAAGGGCTCGCGCCCCAGCCGCCGGCGCAGGGCCGTCAGCAACCGCCGGCGCAAAGAGTTGTCAATTTTGCTCCCGGCGGCCAGGATCAGGCCCGCCCGATCGCAGTCCAGCAACCAGCCTAACAGGATATCGGCCTCGGCGAAAGCCTCTTCAATCCCGACCTGCCGCAGGAGGGCACCGATCCGGGCCCGGGCCTCCCCTGCCGTAATACCGGAGGGGAAATCAGCGGCCAAGGAGGAGTCAGCGGTCAGGTTCATCGCTCTTTTCCTCCCGCTGAAGGGAAAGCCGACCCGGCGAAGCTCGGCGGCAAAGTGCCGGCGGCAAGGGCGGGGCGATCATCCCCGGACCTGACCAGGCCAGGATGGCGAAAGCTTGGGTATTCAGCCCTCATTGCTGTTGCTTGAGGGTCTCGGTCTGGTAATGGAGCATTAATGGTTCGATTACCTCGTCGAGATGGCCGAGCATCACTGAATCGAGCCGGTAGATGGTCAGGTTGATCCGGTGTTCGGTGAGGCGATTCTGGGGGAAGTTATAAGTTCTGATCCGCTCACTGCGATCCCCGCTGCCGACCTGGCTTTTACGGTCACTGGAAATCCGGTCGTGCTGTTCCTGTTCCAGCTTGTCCAGGAGCCGGGCCCGCAGCACCTGGAGCGCTTTGGCTTTGTTCTTGTGCTGGGATTTTTCATCCTGGCAGCTGACCACCAGGCCGGTGGGCAGGTGGGTGACCCGCACCGCCGAATCGGTGGTGTTGACGCTTTGGCCGCCGGGACCGGAGGAACGGAAGACATCGAACTTGAGCTCGGCGGGATTGATCTGCAACTCGACTTCCTCGGCCTCGGGCAGAACCGCCACCGTCACCGCCGAAGTATGAACCCGGCCCTGGGCTTCGGTTTCCGGCACCCGTTGCACCCGGTGGGTCCCCGACTCGTACTTGAGCCGACTGTAAACGTGGTCACCGCTGATCAGGGCGATGATTTCCTTGTAACCCCCGATGCCGATGGGGTTGCTGCTCAAAACTTCCACCTTCCAGCCCTGCTGTTCGGCGTAACGGTTATACATCCTGAACAGGTCGCTGGCGAAAAGGGCGGCTTCATCCCCCCCGGTGCCGGCCCGGATTTCCAACAGGATGTTTTTTTCATCGTTGGGATCCCGGGGCAACAGGGCCAGGCGCAACTCCTTATCCAGGGCCTTGATCCGTTCTTCCAGCTCCTCGTTTTCCACCCGCGCCAGTTCCAGGATTTCGTCATCATCCTCTTCCTGAAGCAGGCGGCGGTTGGCCTCGAGATCTTTTTGGGCTTTGCGATAGCGGCCGTAAAGAACGTCCAGCTTGCTGACCTGGGCATGCTCCTTGGCCAGGGAGCGGAACCGGGCCGGGTCCTTCATCAGTCCCGGTTCGGAGAGACGATCCTCCAGCACCTTTTTGCGTTCGTTGATATCGGCAAGCTGTTCAAACATTTATGCTTTCCCGCCGGGAGGCTATTTACCCGCTCAACACCTGAGCCCCGCAACCGGGGCGGTCCGGCTCAAGGGGCCGGAGAGCAGGGATCAAAGATCAGTTCCTGGTTTAACAACAAAAAAGCCCCATGAATCCGCGGCCGGCCTGCTAGGAGGGGCGCTGTCCATGGGGCGATCCTGGTTAAACGGGAAAAAGCTACTTGTCCAGAGTGCGACCGTACTTCTTGAGAAATTTTTCGACCCGGCCGGCGGAGTCGATAAGTTTCTGCTTACCGGTGAAGAAAGGGTGACAAGCTGCACAAATTTCCACCCTGACCTCATTGAGCACCGAGCCGATCTCCACTTCATTGCCGCAGGCGCAGGACGCCTTGATTTTATGATATTCCGGATGGATCCCTTCCTTCATGACCAATAACCTCCGCTGATTTAAGCAAAACAGGCGATGCCGATAATAAAACGGGGTATTATAACCTCTTCCGTCAATCATGCAACTATAACTTCAGGAAAAAGAGAAGCGGTTCAGCCCCCGCTGCTGCTGACCATGGAGGAAAAAAACTCCTCGTTGGAACGGGTCCGCTTCATTTTGTCGAGCAGGAACTCCATGGCGTCGGCCGGATTCATGGATGAAAGCAGCTTGCGCAGAATCCAGATCTTATTCATCTCCTCCGGACCGAGCAGCAGGTCTTCCTTGCGGGTGCCGGACTTGGCGATGTCCATGGCGGGGTAAATCCGGCGGTCAGCCAGCTTGCGGTCGAGGACGATTTCCATATTGCCGGTGCCCTTGAACTCCTCAAAGATCACGTCATCCATCCGGCTGCCGGTTTCGATCAGGGCCGAGGCGATGATGGTCAGGCTGCCGCCTTCCTCGATATTGCGGGCGGCCCCGAAAAAGCGCTTGGGCCGGTGCAGGGCGTTGGAATCCACCCCGCCGGAGAGAATCTTGCCACTGGGCGGAACCACGGTGTTGTAGGCCCGGGCCAGGCGGGTGATGCTGTCCAGGAGAATGACCACGTCCTTCTTATGCTCAACCAGGCGTCGGGCTTTGTCGAGCACCATTTCGGCCACCTGGATATGGCGCTGGGGCGGTTCGTCGAAGGTGGAACTGATTACCTCGGCATCGACGCTGCGGGCCATGTCGGTGACTTCCTCGGGCCGCTCGTCGATGAGGAGCACGATCAGAATCACTTCCTTGTGATTACGGATGATGCTGTTGGCTATATCGGTTATCAGGACGGTCTTGCCGGTTCGGGGCGGAGCAACGATCAAGCCCCGCTGACCTTTGCCGATCGGTGACATCATGTCCATGATCCGCATGGAAAAATTGTCGGGTTCCCTTTCCAGGTTGATGCGTTCGTTGGGATGAAGCGGAGTCAGGTTGGAAAAGAGGGTTTTGTCGCGGGCCTTTTCCGGCGGATCGAAGTTGACCTTGTCTACCTTCAAGAGGGCCAGATAACGCTCCCCTTCCTTGGGGGAGCGAACCGGACCTTCCACGGTATCTCCGGTCCGCAGATTGAGGCGCCGAATCTGGGAGGGGGAAACGTAAATATCGTCGGGCCCGGGCAGATAGTTATAGTCAGGCGCTCGCAGAAAGCCGAAACCGTCGGGCAGGACTTCGAGTACTCCGCCCCCGTAATTATCACCGTTCTTGCCCACCCCGGCACTCTGGTGCTGGAGGATGGCGAAAATAAGTTCCTGCTTGAGCATTCCGGAGTAGCCTTCGATATTCATCGACTTGGCAATGCTGGTAAGCTCGGCGATTTTCTTTCTTTTAAGTTCCCCAAGATTCATTAACGTATTTTCTCCTTAAAACATGATGATAATCGGTCAAGCCCAAAACTGTTTGGTGTAGAAAGCAAGCCCGCAGTTGCTGCAGGTTGCAAAGAATAACTGCCGGCCGGGCCTGGTCTGCCAACTCAGAGGCCGGGAATGGCCCAAGCGCATGGCAGCTGCCGGTAGTGAAATTTATTGCTTAAGAGATCAGAGAGGCAGAAAGATCCGCACGAAAAATTAGATGTAAACCGAGAGTGGAATGGCGAACATAATTTTCGGGAATATCCCGTTACTAGGAACAGCGCAAAACTTGCTACTCAAATGTGCCCGGGGAATGAATGGAATAAATTCCGCTGATCAGCGGAATTGTGCGGATAATATTGGCTCTTGACCGGGCTGTCAAGGCTTTTCCGGCGATCAAGCGTTTTTTTTGCCGGCGGGCCGCGCTAATGGCGGCTAGCGGCTGATCTCTGACAAGTCTCCGCTTAATTCAGGGTCCCCGGCCGGTTTCACCGGCCGGTTAGCCGCTTTCTGAAGCCGAGGAATCAGTCGATCGAGTTGTTGACAGGTTGTCGGCCAGTCCGCGGAATTTTCAACCACCAGATCGGCCCGCCGCACTTTTTCCGCCTGCGGCATCTGGGCGGCCAGGGTGGCGCGGGCCTCTTCCCGGCACACCTCATCCCGCCGGCAGAGGCGTTGCAGGCAAACTTCCTCTGGGGCCCAGACCACCAGAACCAGGGAAAAATCATCCTCCCAGCCCGCTTCGTAGAGCAGCGGCACTTCAACCAGCACCGTCCCGGCTCCGGCCCGCCGGAGTTCCGCGGCCCGCACCTGCATGGCCGCTCGGATCAGGGGATGCAAAAGGCGATCAATCCGGGACCGCAGCCGGGGGTCGGTGAAAATTGCCCGCCGGAGCAGCTTCCGATCGATAGTCCGGTCGGCCCGGAAAAAACGGGAACCAAAATTACGTTCCAGAGCCAGCCAGCCCGCCTGGTCCGGTTCCAGCAACTGCCGGCTGAGGTGGTCGACATCGATGCCGCTCAGGCCGGCGTGCTCCATCAGATATTGGGCCACCCGGCTTTTGCCCGCGGCAATGCCCCCGGTGATGGCGACCAGGCCGCCAAGGGCCTCTTTATTATTCTCGCTTACCCTCATTAAGCCTTCACCCTACCCTGCCTGAAGTCAAAGGGCGTTTCGCTGTCCCCGCCCTCCCCTGGCAAACCGATTGCCGGCCGACGAGCCGGCAAAGCCGCTGATAAGCAGCGGGAGCGGCCATAACCGAGTACCGGGAGCCGTCAGTTAACTCAGCCCGTTGCGAATTGACAGCCCCCGGATTGAGCAAAACGGTCAGGGGTGGATTAAGCCCGCAACAAATCAAGGCTGGCTTGTAGATCAGGCCACAGGGGGGCCGTAAACTGCAAAGGGCGACCGTCACGGGGGTGGCGAAAGGCAAGCCGCAGGGCATGCAGCCATTGCCGTTCAATCCCCCAAAGCCGGTCGCTTTCATCCTTGCGGCCATAGAGGGCGTCGCCGGCCAGGGGGCAGCCCAGCGCCGCCATGTGAACCCTGATCTGGTGGGTCCGGCCGGTTTCCAGGCCCAGTGAGACCAGGGTGTAGCCGGCGACAAAGCGCTCCAGCACCCGCCAGTGGGTTACCGCCTCCCGGCCCCCATCCCGGCGCACGGCCATTTTTTTCCGCTGAACGGGGTGGCGTCCGACGGGCAGATCCACCTTGCCCGTCTCTTGCTTGGGCTTACCGCGGAGCAAAGCCAGATAGGTTTTTTCGACTTGCTTGCCTTTGAACTGGCGCACCAGTTCCCGGTGAGCCTGATCATGCTTGGCCACCACCAGGCAACCGGAGGTATCCTTATCGAGACGATGGACGATGCCGGGTCTTAATTCGCCGCTGATCCCGGAAAGGTTGCGGCAATGATGGAGCAGACCATGCACCAGGGTCCCCTGCCAGTGGCCCCCGGCGGGATGAACCACCAACCCCGGCGGCTTGGAGAGCACCAGAATGTCTTCATCTTCATAAAGAGGGCTAAAATAAACTTCCTCGGCAACCAGCTCGGTTGGTTCCGGCGGGGGAACGGTCAATTCCACCCGGTCACCGGCCTTTAACAGCAGCCCGGGCTTGAGGACCACCGCAGTCGAGCCGGCGGGAATGACCTTGACCATGCCTTGGCGAATCAAGCCCTGCAGGCGGGAACGGGTCAAATCCCGCAACACTCCTCGCGAAGCTAAGAAATGATCGACCCGGCGACCAGCCTCCACGGCAGCAACGGTAAAAACAAAGGATGATTCATCGGCCCGGTTCACATGAGCCCTTCAAGGTAGCCGGCAAGGCGCTTAAGCTTGAACCGGTTCTGGGGATATCTAAGGAATGCCAACTGGTTACAGCAAAACAAAGAGGAGCAGGTGAAACTCGAAGGTTTGGCGGTAAAGTCGGAAACCAAGACGGACCTCAGCGGTCAGCAGCCCAATCAGGCGAAAATCTGCTCGATGCGCTGGGCCACCTGGTCTTCCTCGATTTCCTTGGCCAAAGCGATTTCCTTGATCAGCAAGCTTTTGGCGGTATCCACCATTTTGCGTTCGCCGAAGGAAAGTTCCTTGTCTTCCCGCAAGAGCAAAAGGTCGCGGAGTACTGCGGCTATCTCGAATACCGAACCGGTTTTGATCCGGTTCATATATTCGCGATAACGCTGGTTCCAAGGCTGAGACTCGGTTTCCACGTCGCGCTGGTTGAGAATGGCGAAAACTTTGCTTACGTCCTGGGGGGAGATAATGTTGCGCAGCCCCCCAGTGCTGCAGGTGGTGGTGGGAATCATTACGGTCATGTTGGAGTCGACAATCCGGATTATGTAAAAGGACTGTTCCAGTTCCCCTACCCGCCGGGATTCAATCGACTCGATTTTTCCGACTCCGTGGGCCGGATAAACTGCCATATCACCTACGCGAAAAGTTTCCGTTGCACCTACCATAAGCTTTTCCCCCACCAACCGGTAAACCCCCTGAGATGGCCCCTTTGCGGAACCACCCCCGGTGATCAAGACAAACCCGCAGCATCCAGAATTCATCGGCGACCGGGCCGATAAAAGCCCAAACAGCGAATTTGGACGAAAAACTTCGGAAAGATACGGGCAGAACACCTGTCGGCAAAGCGCTATTAGCTAAACTGCCAGTAAAGAAATCTTAATATACCATGCCCGGGCAATATTATCAATCACTCTTGCCGGCGCCCCGCTCAGGGCCTTCCGGGTCCAGGCCAGGGTTACTCTTGCCCGGCGATCCCGACCGAAGCGTTGACCAGGTTCATGGCAATTTTAAGATCGCGGCGGAACAGGAGTTCCAAACCCTCTTCGAGAAACGCGAGGATTTTTTCCAACTCGGGGAACTCGGCGGTGGAAAACCGGGAGAGGACGAAACCAGCGGCGGCCTTGGCGCCCGGGGGGCGGCCCACCCCGATGCGAAAGCGGATAAAGTCGCGTCCCCCCAGATGGTCCATCAACGAGCGCACTCCGTTATGCCCTCCGGCCCCGCGGTTTTGGGCCAGGCGGCAGGCCCCGAAGGGCAAATCGAGTTCATCGTGAAAAACCACCACATCGGGGGTAGCGATCTGGAAAAAACGGGCGATTTTCCCCACCGCCAAGCCGCTGCGGTTCATGAAAGTAAGAGGTTTGACCAGGGTAACCGGCTGGCCCCAAAGCAGACCGCGGCCGACTTCGGCGTCCCATTTGGTTTCCTTCTTCAATGCTATGCCATGGCGGTCGGCCAGATAGTCGACAAAAATAAAACCGATGTTGTGGCGAGTAAGTTCATACTCGACCCCGGGATTGCCCAGGCCCACCAGAAGACGCATCGTTTCACCATTGGCCGTCGTGGGGGCAGCCAGAGAAAAAATTGCCGCCCCCCGCAGAAGCAAAAAAAAGCCGAAAAAGAGCGCCCTCTTCCCGGCCCGCCCCCGTCAGCATCCGAAAAAGGGAACCGTCGGCCTAAAACTGCAAAGGGTAACCTTGCCTCAGAAAAACAGGTTTATCGTCTGGAGAAACTTGCCTTGCCGCCGGACCGCAGGGGGAGCAAGCGAATCCGGCGATGATAGCAGGGGCTATATCGCCGGACTTGATCGCGCCAGGATGTGGTGCTGCCGCCAGCTTATTTACTCGGTGCCACCAACGACGGCGACGCACACCTTATCCGCGCCGGCCACCAGTTCAACCCCGGCGGGCAGGGGCAACTCACCGCAGGTGCGCTGGGAGTTGGGACCCAGGGGCGAGACATCAATGACAATTTCATCGGGAATGTCCAGGGCTTTACCTTTGAGGGCGACCTTTTCCAGCGAAATCACCAATTCCCCGCCCATGTCAACTCCCTTGGCCTTGCCCCGATAACGTAAGGGCACCTGAAAGACCAGGGGTTCGTCCAGCGAAATCACGTAGAAATCAGCGTGGAGAACATTATCCGCGATGGGATCGGTCTGGATTTCCCGGGTGATCACGTGATGGACGACTTTACCCTGCTCATCGGCCACCTCCAGGTTGATTACCGAGTTGCGGCGGTGAATGGAAAATAGGGCCTTGGTAAAGCTGTGGGTATCCAGGCTCAGGGCCTGGGGATTAATTTTCGGGCCATAAAGCACCGCCGGGGTCCGACCGGCGCGGCGCAGGCTGCGGGCCGCACCCTTGCCGCAGTCATCACGTTTATTGGCCGCGATATCTACCTGTAACATGGTATTCCTCCTGGATTAGCACTCAAACGAAAACCGCCGCCGGGCCGGACATTCCGCTCCGGACGGACAGCGAACTTGCATAAAAGTCAGACAAAAAGCGAACTCACCGAATCATCGGCATGGATGCGCCGAACAGCCTCGGCCAGCAGCTTGCTGACCGAGAGGACCTTGATCTTGCCACACTCCTTGGCCGCGCCCCGCAGGGGGACGCTGTCGGTAACAACCAGCCGGCTGATCCTGGAATTCTCCAGGCGCTCGATGGCCGGTCCGGAAAGCACCCCGTGGGAGCAGCAGGCAAAAACTTCAAGGGCGCCCGCCTCCACCAGCACGTTGGCCGCCGAACAGAGGGTGCCGGCGGTGTCGACCATGTCATCAAGGAGAACGGCGATCTTGCCTTTGACGTCGCCGATTACATTCATCGCTTCGCACTCGTTGGCCCGTTCCCGCCTCTTGTCGACAATGGCCAGGGTGGTGTTGAGCCGCTTGGCAAAGGCCCGGCAGCGCTCCACCCCGCCGGCATCCGGCGACACCATGACCACCTTGGACGTATCAACGTGGCTGGTCAGGTATTCCAACAGCACCGGGGCGGCAAAAAGGTTGTCCACCGGAATATTGAAGAAACCCTGGATCTGCCCGGCATGCAGGTCCATGGTCAGCACCCGGCGGACTCCCACCACCATCAGCATTTCCGCCACCACCTTGGCGGTGATCGGCACCCGGGGAGCCACCTTGCGATCCTGACGGGCATAGCCGTAGTAAGGCAACACGGCGGTAATCCGCCGCGAGGAAGCCCGGCGCAGGGCATCAACGATAATCATCAACTCCATCAGGTTATCGTTGACCGGAGGACAGGTGGGCTGAATCACAAAGACATCCCGACCCCGGACGTTCTCCCCGATTTCGACGAATATTTCGCCGTCACTGAAGCGCCGAACCTCCGCCTTGGACAGCGGGGTTTGCAAATATGCGCAAATACTTTCGGCCAAAGCCGGATTGGCGTTGCCGGCAAAGATTTTCATTTCGTTGACGGACAAGGGAAAGTACTCCTTTTTGCTGACTGCCTGTTATGTGCGACGAACAAAAAAGTGGCTGGGGCGGCAGGATTCGAACCTGCGAATGCAAGAGTCAAAGTCTTGTGTCTTACCGCTTGACGACGCCCCAATCGCTATAAGGTCCGGCAGCACCGCCTTCCTTGCCCAAGCACCCAACCCGACAAGGCCAAGGCCAACTGATCCGTCCGGGCCGAATGTTGATCCGGGCAGGCACTGGCCGGCCTGACAAAATCGCTATCACCATTCCGGCGGGCGGGGCCGGCATTACTCGGCCAGGGGTTTGGTCAGAAAAACCTGCTTATATTTTTTACCCATGCGGGCGGCGCAAACTTGCGCCGCCTCCCGGTCCTTGAACAGGGCGAACATGGTGGGGCCGCTGCCGGCCATCAGCGCCGTGGCGGCGCCCGCCGCCAGCAGCTCGTCCCTGATGGCAATCAGTTCAGGGTGGCGGGCCATGGTGACCCGTTCCAGATCATTGCCGAAGACCAGCTTGTCCCCCGGTAAAGAGCCGCTAAAAATATAGGGATCGCTCTGTTTTGTCAATCGAAAATTGCCATAAACCCAGGCCGTGGAGACAGCAAAGCCGGGATTGACCAGCACAATCGAGCCCAGCCCGGGGGGCAGCGGCACCGGGGTCAACAATTCACCGATCCCTTGGGCCCGGGCTGCGACGGCATCCTGGACAAAAAAAGGGACATCCGCTCCCAGGGGCCGGGCCAGCTTGGTCAGCGCTTCTTCGTCCAGGCCGGTGTTATAGAGCCGGTCCAGGCCGCGCAGCACCGCGGCGGCATCGCTGCTGCCGCCGCCCAGCCCTGCCGCCACCGGAATGTTCTTCACCAAGGAGATCGTCAGGGCCGGTTCGATCCCGCAATGATCACAAAAAGCGGTCGCCGCCCGGTAAACCAGGTTGTCACGGTCAGCCGGCAAATCGGCCCCGCGACAGAGCAGCTCGATCCCGGGCGCCCGGCGCCGGGCCAAGACCAGGCGGTCGCCAAACTCCAGCTTGAGCATCAGGGAGTCGAGCTCGTGATAGCCATCGGCCCGTTTGGCAATAATCCGCAGATAAAGGTTGATCTTGGCCGGGGCATGGAGCTCGATGGGGCCGGCGCCATCACCGGGTGAGCTGGACATAGCGCATTCGCAAATCGTAGAGCATGTTGGCCAGCAGCTCGCTTTCCTTGGCGGTAAGATTGCCGGCCGTTTTCTCTTTGAGTAGCTGGAGGGTGTCGATGGCGTGTTTGGCCAGCAAGAAATCCTGGCTTTTCTCGCCGGTTTCCGGATTGGCCAGTTCCCCCAGGTGCAGCAAGGCTGAGTTGTTCAGGGAAATGACCAGAGTGGTAAAGGTTACTTCCGGCAGGACGCATTTGCCGTCCCGGCGCACCTGCCCGGGCGGGCAGCATTTTTCTTCATTGACGTTGGCCATGGAAACCCCCTCTACAGAATCAACGGACCGGGGAACTGCCGAATAGCAAGGCAGAGCAGTCTCTCCGCAACGGCCTCGGCAGAGTGCAGTCAAGCCGCGGAATTATCCCAGCAGGTCCCCCCCGGCCATACTACCCCGGGCCACCGCTCCGGATCAGGCAACGATCCGGGGCGGCCCGGCGCTGCCGGGACTGCTCAAGGCAGATCAAGGACCATGGCATCGTTGATATTATCCAGGGCTCGCACCTTTTTCAGCAAGTCGCGGGAGACCAGGGTGTCGGTGTTAAGCAGAATGACGTTGCGGCCCGAGTCCTGTTCACGGCCCACGGTCATCCGGGAGATATTCACCCCGGCGTCACCGATGGCGGTGGCCAACCGGCCGATCACCCCGGGCACGTCGTTGTTGTAGACAAAAAGCATCGGACCCTGGGGCAGGGCTTCCATCCGGAATGTGTTGAAGCGCACCAGGCGGGGCTCCTTCTTGCCGAACACCGTCCCGGCCAGAACGTTTTCTCCTTCGCTGGTCTTGACCCGGACCGACATCAGATTGAGGAAGTCCTCCGACTTGTCGGTCTTGGATTCAACCACCCTGATTCCACGCTCCTTGGCAATCAGCGGGGCATTGACGTAGTTGACCGCCTCCCGCAGAATCGGGGTGAACAGCCCTTTCAGGAAGGCCACGGTGATCGGAGTGGTGGTCTGATCGGCGAGATCGCCGCAGTATTCGATATTGACCTCCTCCACTCCCCCTTTGGCAATCTGCATATGCAAGGCGCCGATCATCTCGGCCAGGGTCACATAGGGGCCGACATGGGCCATAACCTCAGCGCTTACCGAAGGCACGTTGACCGCGTTGACCACCGTGCCGTTGAGCAGGTAGTCGGCAACCTGCTCGGCAATGGCCACGGCCACGTTCTCCTGGGCCTCGGCGGTGGAGGCGCCCAGGTGGGGGGTGCAGATAAAGTTGTCCAGGGCCAGCAGGGGGCAATTCTCGTTGGTGGTGGGCTCGACCTCGAAAACGTCCAGGGCCGCGCCGCGGATGGTCCCGTTCCGCAGGGCTTCGTAAAGGGCCTTTTCTTCGACGACCCCGCCCCGGGCACAATCAATTACCATGGTGTCGGGCTTCATCAACTTGAACTGTTCCGCCCCCAGCAGGTGCTTGGTATCCGGGGTCAGGGGCACATGAATGGAAATATAATCGGCCCGCCGGCAGAGTTCATCCAGGGAAACCAGTTCGGCCCCCAGTTTTTCCACCATCTCCTTGGGCATATGGGGGTCGAAGGCGATAATCTTCATCTTCAGACCCTGGGCCCGCTCGGCAAAAATCCGGCCGATCCGGCCGATGCCCACCACTCCCACGGTTTTACCGGTGACCTCGCGCCCCTGGAATTTTTTCTTCTCCCACTTGCCGGCCTTCATCGAGGCAGTGGCCTGGGGCACATTGCGGGTAAGAGCCATCATCATGGCGATGGCATGCTCGGCGGCGGTGGTGGCATTGCCGTCCGGGGCGTTCATCACCACAACACCCTTCTGGCTGGCGGCGCCAATATCGACATTGTCAAGACCGATCCCGGCCCGGCCGACGACCTTGAGATTTTCGGCAGCTGCGATGATCTCGGCGGTAACCTTGGTGGCGCTGCGGATCACCAGCCCGTCATAGGCAGGGATAACAGCCCGCAGCTCTTCCGGGCTCAGGCCGGTGCGCACGTCCACGTCAAGGCCGGCGCTGCGCAGAATATTCTCTCCCACCGGAGCCAGGTTGTCACTAATCAGTACTTTCATCGAGTTCACCCCAGATTATTAACTGTTGGCGCCCAATCCCGGCGCCATCAGGCAGGCATTCCGGCCAGGGCCGGATATCGGCTGATTTGGCTATGAAAAAAAGCCGAGTATTATGCTATCCCTATATTTTGTCAAGGGCTAATGAAGGCAAGTCCGGCAAATGGCCAGAGAGCCCTCGGCCCCTCTAAAACCGCTTAGCGGTGAGGACAGCCGGGGCCATGGTTGGTGACGGTTTCTGCCGCTGCCGGCCATCAGGCCCGGTCCGACTTGAAGAGGGCGGAGAAGTCGCTGGGCCCCTCATCCTCCGCCGGGGTCGCGGCGTCGGCCCGTTGCCGGCTGATTTCACAGCGGCATTCATCCCGCAGCTTGCCGCAGGTATCGGCAAACAACCGGGCCGGAAAACCGGGCTTGGCAAAATAAGCCAGCATATGTTTCTTAACCCCGGCCAGCAGCTCGGCCAGGAGCTCCTCCTTCAGCTGTTCATCGACAAAGTGGCGCGTCCGCTTAACCGTGAAGTTGAGGGTTGAACCCAGCCGGGCCAGGACGGCGACCCGCAGTTCGGGGTCGGGTTCGGAAAACCGGGCCAGCATTTCCTCCTCCAGGGGATAAACCACCTCGCATTGCAACTCAACCAGCCAGCGATCGCCGGCCAACGGCCGGGAGGTGTCGTAAAAGGCCAGCTCCAGTCCGTTGGCCAGGGTCAGGCGCTCCTGTAAGTTATGCTCTTGGTCTTCGGGCATCGTCTTTCCTCTTGGTTCCCGGGAAATTGATTGATCAGGTATTCAGGCTCGAGGCTTGAAGCCCGGGAGATAGAGCCGGCCGCAGCAGCGTAATCCGCCTAAGGCAGCGCGGCTCTGTTGCCCTGCTCCGGTAAAGGGGTTATATATAGCATAAATTTTGCGATCATAAAGGCTAAACATCCACCATCCCCATCATCGCAGGCCCTTAAGCCGGACTCGTCAACTTCAATGGACCTATTTTTTATGCCCCTGCTTGTTCATAATACCAAGACCAATCGCAAGGAAAAACTTACTCCCCTGGAAGAGGGGCACGTCAAAATGTACGTCTGCGGGATCACCGCCTACGATTACTGTCATATCGGCCATGCCCGCTCGGTGCTGGTTTTCGACATGATCGTGCGCTATCTGCGCTACTGCGGCTACAAGGTGACATTCATCCGCAACTTTACCGATATCGACGATAAGATCATCAAGCGGGCCCAGGAACAGTGCACCACTTGCAGCGAACTTTCCCAGCGCTTTATCCGCAAGTTCCACGAGGACATGGCCGCCCTGGGCACCGAAAAACCCACCCTGGAACCCCTGGCCACCGAGCATCTGCCGGAGATGATCGCTCTGATCGAAGAACTGATCGCCAAGGGCCTGGCCTATGCCGCCGAGGGCGACGTTTATTACCGGGTGCAGCGCTTTGCGGGCTACGGAGTCCTATCCGGTCGGGGCCTGGAGGACATGCAGGCCGGGGCCCGGGTGGCGGTCAACGACAACAAGGAACACCCGATGGATTTCGCCCTCTGGAAGGCAAGCAAACCCGGCGAACCGGCCTGGGAAAGCCCTTGGGGGCCGGGCCGGCCGGGCTGGCACATCGAATGTTCGGCCATGGGCAAAAAATACCTGGGCGACACCTTCGATATCCACGGCGGCGGTAAGGATCTGGTCTTCCCCCACCATGAAAACGAAATCGCCCAAAGCGAGGGCGCCAGCGGCAAGCCGTTCGCCAATCTCTGGATCCACCACGGCTTCGTGACCATCAAGGATGAAAAAATGTCCAAGTCGCTGGGCAATTTTCTCACCATTCGCGAGGTTCTCGAGCGCTACCCGGCCGAGGTTCTCCGGCTTTTTGTCTTTTCCACCCACTACCGCAATCCCCTTGATTATTCCGAGGCGGCCATGACCGACGCCGAGGCCGGCCTGACCCGGCTCTACAGCGCCTTGGCCGGGGTGGCGGAACTGCCGGAAGACGGCGCCGCCCAGTCCCCGACGATGATCAGTGCCAAGGACCGGGAAAAACTGGCCCAACTGGCGGAAAACTTCCGCCAGGCCATGGATATCGACTTCAACAGCGCCCTGGCCCTGGGAAGGATTTTCGACGCCATCAAGATCATCAACAAGGTCCGCCAGGCCCTGCCTCCCGCCCCGGCCCCGTCAGACCTGGATCTGCTGCGGGCAAGCGCTGCCAAGATCCGGGAGCTGGCCGGCATCTTCGGTCTGCTCAAGGAGGATCCGGCTCTTTATCTGCGTCAACGCCAGGAGAAGCTGCTGGCCAGCCTGGCAATCGAGCCTGCGGAGATCGAGGAATTAATCGCCAGGCGGGAAGCCGCCCGGCGGAGCAAGGATTGGGCGGAGGCCGACCGCCTTCGCGACCAACTTCTGGCTCGGCACATCTTGATCAAGGATGGCCCCGCGGGCACCACCTGGGAGGTGCTGCAGGATCAGGCCAAGTGAAGCAAAACCGGGCAGCAAGCTGGGCCGGTTTTGTCTGGAGCCCCGCCCCGTCGCGCGGTTGCGCGGATTTGCTCTGCCCTTAACCGCATTATCCGGCTGGGGAAGCCATCACATCCCCAGGGCGAACATCGCCTCAAGATCATGGCGGGAATAAGCCTGAAAAGCGAGCATGGTTTCCGTTTGCTGAATGGCGTCGATGGAGAGCAGGCGGTTGGTCACCAAGTCGGCCAGATCTTCATTGGCGGGAACCCTGGCAATGGCAACAATGTCATATTTCCCGCTTACGGAATAGGCTTCGGAAATTCCATCCATGGCCGCCAGTTGCTCCGCCACTTTATTGATTGCTGTTCTTTCCGTCTTGATCAAGATTATTGAAGTAATCATCTTTGCTCCTTTTTTGATTTTTGCTTTATGGTGCCGGTTTTTCCTCCTGACTTTATTACCTGATGGCAGGTTGATCAGGCTTTAGCGCAGCTGTTAATGGCCAACTGCAGCAACCTGGTTGCCGCTGGAGCAGCTCATCAAAGGGCCAGTCGCTCCCCGGGGAAGAGTAAGCCGGCTTTTTATGCTGCTGTAAAACCCCCTCCCCTAACGCTTTAGCCCGGCAGACTCGGCCGCGCCCGGTGAGTGAACGGCCACTGCCATGACCCCGCTCGCGGCCAGATTTTTTGATTATATGGCTTTCCGGTTCGCCCCGCAGCTTAAATAAAGATCAGGCCCATCGCCGAGCCCGAGATTCAGCCTTGAACTGTTGCGCCGGGATTTGCTAAGCTTTGGTAGCGGTTACCTGATTGACGCTGCCCGACAACAGGAGGGGAATCATGATCAGAACACCGGCCGTGGCCCATCAGTTTTATCCCGGCGATGCCCGTTCGCTCCAGCGGCTGCTGGCCCAACTGGTGCCGGCCGGGGTTGCGGCCCGGCCGGCCCGGGCGGTAATCATGCCCCATGCCGGTTATGTCTATTCGGGGAGGGTTGCCGGGGAAACCGTGGCCCGGGTGGAGGTGCCGGAAGACCTGATCGTCCTGGGTCCCAACCACCACGGCCTGGGGGCGCCGGCCGCCCTGATGGCCGCTGGAACCTGGCGCATGCCCGGGGGAGATGTGGAAATCAACGCCGAGCTGGCTGCAGAAATTCTGCGCCACTGCCCGGAGGTTCAAGACGACAGCCGGGCCCATCTGGCCGAACATTCCCTGGAAGTTCTGGTCCCCTTCCTCCAGTACCGTCAGCCCCGCTTGACCATTGTTCCGCTCTGCCTGGCCCGGCTGGATTACCCGGTCTGCCGCCTGATCGGCCTCGGCCTGGCCGCCGCCGGCAGGAACTTTCCCCGCCCGGTAATGCTGGCGGCCAGCACCGATATGAGTCATTACGAAAGCCGGGCCAGGGCCAGCGCCAAGGACCAACTGGCCATCGAGAGGGTGCTGGCCCTGGACCCGGAAGGTCTCTACCAAACCGTGGCCGCCAACCGCATCAGCATGTGCGGGGTCATCCCCACCGTGATCACCCTGGTCGCCGCCCTGGAGGCGGGAGCCACCCGGGCCGAACTGGTCCGCTACACCGATTCCGGCGAAACCAGCGGCGACCTCGACCAGGTGGTGGGCTACGCCGGCTTTATCATTTCCTGAGGCGCGGCAAGTTCTCGAGCCTCCGCTGCCCGAAAGCTTCGTCTTCTTCCCCCTTGCGACCAGCTTGTCTCTGGGACCTGATTACTGCCGGGATCGCCGCAAGGCGGCCAAAGGGCCGTACCTTGCCGTAACCCTTTAACTGCCGATGGCCAGGGCCAGCCAGGTGGCAGCAAACATCACCAGGCTGATCAAGCCGTTCAAGGTGAAAAAGGAGAGCCTGATCCGGGTAAGATCACCGGGACTGACCGCCAGGTGCTGGTAGAACAGGGCCCCGGCGGCAATCAGCAGCCCGACGGCGAAAATAAAGTGCAGGCCCATCACCAGGCCGGTGATGACAAAGCAGAGAAAGGCCAGGACATGAAAAAAAACCGCCAGCCGAAAGGCCAGGCGGGGACCAAAACGGGCCGGCAGGGAAAAGAGCCCGGCTGAGCGATCAAACTCGGTATCCAGGCAGGCGTAAACGGTATCGAATCCGGCCACCCAGAACAGCACCCCCAGGGAAAGCACCCAGGGAAATCCGGTCAGGGTTCCCGCCACCGCCACCCACCCCCCCAAGGGAGAGACGGCCAGGGCCACGCCCAGAACCACATGGCAGAGCCAGGTGAAACGCTTGGTCAACGAATAAAGAAAGGTCAGGGCCAGGGCCAGCGGGGAAATCAGCAGGGCCAGGGGGTTGAGCATGGCACAGGAAAGGAAGAAGAGGCCCGAGGCAACCAACACCAGGGCCCAAGCCTCCCAGAGCTTGACGGTACCGGCGGGAATGGCCCGATCGGCGGTGCGGGGATTGGCGGCGTCAAATTTGCGGTCGACGATCCGGTTGAAGCCCATGGCGGCGGTGCGGGCCCAGACCATGGCCATGACCAACCAGAACAGCACCAGCCCGCCCGGCAGCCCCCGTTCCGCCAACAGGGCCCCCGTCAGGGCGAAAGGCAGGGCGAACACGCTGTGTTCGAACTTGATCATCTCCAGGAGAATTCTGATTTTTTCCCAGATCGCCATCATGCCTTTGGTTAAGCTCCCATCGTCAGGTGAATCCCGGCCGGGGCCGGAGGCCGGTCCGCTCAGCGCCAGCAAAACCGTTGCGCAGTTCCGGCGGACCAGGGACCAGGCCGCCACCTGGCCAGGAGAAGATTTACCCCGGCCAGCGCGGCAGGTCGGGCACATTCAAGCCCAGCTGCTCGGCCACCCGGCCGGCAAAGGCCCGGGCCAGATCCTCGAGGCTGCGGGGCCCATGGTAAAAACCCGGCATGGCCGGACAGATGATCCCGCCGGCCTCATGCACTTTGAGCATATTGCTTATATGGGTCCGGTTGAGCGGGGTCTCCCGCACCGCCAGAACCAAGGGGCGCCGCTCCTTGAGGGTGACATCGGCGGCCCGCTGGATCAGGTTGTTGCTCAAACCGCCGGCCACCGCCGCCAGGGTGCCCATGCTGCAGGGCAAGATCGCCATTCCGGCAAAAACAGCACTGCCGCTGGAAAAAGGGGCGGCAAAATCCCGGATATCATAACGCCGGGCCACCAGCGGGGCAAGCTGATCCGCCCCTAGCCCCAGCTCCAGTTCCATCACCTGCTGGCCGGCCTCGGAAAGCACCAGATGCACTTCGACCCCCAGTTCCCCCATCAGCTTGAGAAACTCCAGCGCGTAAAGCGAACCGCTGGCCCCGGTAATCCCCAGAATGATTCTTGGCATTATTTTACCCCGACATAAACCGTAACTATCCCGAAAGTCAGGGATCGGAAAGAAACCTTGGCGAAGCCGGCGGCCCGCATCATGCCGGCCAGCTCCTCCGGCTCGTAAAAGGCGGCGATGGAGGAAGCCAGGTACTCATAGGCGTCCTGGTCACCGGAAACCACTCCGGCAATCCGGGGCAGGATCCGGTTGAGATAAAAATTGTACAACGGCTTGACCAACGGGTTGCGGGGACGGGAAAATTCCAGGATCAACAGCTTGCCGCCGGACTTGAGTACGCGCTGCATTTCCCGCAACCCCTGCTCGGTCCGGGCCAGGTTGCGAACGCCAAAGGCCACGGTCACTCCCCAGACACTGGCGTCGCGGGCCGGGATCTGCTCCCCGTCCCCGCAGACCGGCAAAATCCGGGGCCGCCGGCGATCAGCACCGATCCCGGCCAGGCCGGCCTTGAGCATATCCTCGCAAAAATCCACCGCCAGGATGGTACGCTCCGGGGCCTGGCGGGCCAACTCCAAGGCCAGGGGCAAGGTGCCGGCACAAAGATCAAGGACCGTCCCGGCGGGAAACTCCCGCAGCTGGCGGGCCACCACCCAGCGCCAGTAACGGTCGACCTGGAAACTCAGCACTGAATTGAGCAGGTCATAGCGATTGCTGATGGCCGAGAACTTGCTTTTAACGAATTTCTTTTTTTCTTCAGGATTATTCATAAGTTTAGCGCCGACCGGCTCCACCAGCCTGCGGCTTCCCTCAACTCCGGGTCAGCGGTCTTGCTATCTGAGCCGGGGGGGGCTCAGGTTAAGTCGCTGGCGGGGTCCTTGTCATTAATTATTTTCAGAGGCAGGGCTGCCGCCGGGACTTCGCCCCGCTTGATGAGCAGCTCAAAAAACCGGACCAAGCCCGCCTGCTGGCGGGGATCAAGGTCATATTGCATCCCGGCCAGATAGCGCCGGCAGGCCTCCTCCGACATCGGAATCCGGGGAGCGGCAACCCGGCAAATTCCCTCCAAGTCGGCCAGGCCTTCCCGCAGGCACCGCTTCAGTTCCCGATGAATGGCGGCCAGGGTTTCCGGCCAGGCCCGGTAAAAATCCTCCCGCACCGCCCAGAGGGCGAAAACAAAGGGCAAGCCGGTCTGCTGATGCCAGATTTCGGCCAGATCGAACTGATAGGGGTATTCTCCGGCGGCGGCCCAGCGCAGGGCCTCATCACCGATGGCCAGTACCGCGGCCCAGTCGCCCCGCTGCTCCTCGCCGATTTCGTAGCGCGGGTACACCTGCTCGAAGTCCTCAATGATTATTTTGGTCAAGCTCACCGAGGTCTGGGAGCGCGAGCTCAGCAGCACCAGGCGGTCACCCAGTTCGGCCAGGGGATAGCGGGAAAAGAGAAAAACGCTGCCCACCGCCCCGGTGGCGGCAATAGCCAGGTCCGCCATAATCCGGTAGCTTTCAGGATGGAGAGCGTATTCGTGGGACGACACCAGGGCCAGATCCAGTTCGCCCCGGTGGAGCAGCCGGTTGAGGTCGGTCGGGGGCGCTTCGGTTACCCGCCAGGCCGGTTCCCTGACCGTCTGCTTCCAGGTTTGACAGACCGGGGCGGTATTGAGAAAGCATACCATGCCAATCCGGGCCGGGGCGGGCCGCTGGCCAGTTGAACTTTTCATCGCTTCTACTCTGTCCATTCCAGGCGGATATCCTTGCCCGCCGTGGTGAGATATTCCAAGGCCGCATCGACTCCTCCGGCCGCGGCCGGGCAAACCACCGCCGGGAGGGCCGCCTCCACCCCCGGCGCGATAACCCCGCTCTCCCCTTCCCGGCCCAGCAACCGCGCTCCGGCCTGGCTAGCCATGGCCAGCACCGTGGCCGGCGGGACCTCGGGATGATCTTCACGCAGCAGTTTCATTTCCTGCCAGAGGGAAAAATCCGGGTTGCCGGCCAGGCTGTCGGTGCCCAGGGCCGGCGTTATGCCATGGCGCAACATGGTCGCCAGCGGGGCCTTACCCACCCCCAGGTGGCGATTGGAACCGGGACAGAGGCAGACCCCGGCCCGGCGGGCGGCCAGCCGGGCCACATCATCCTCATCAACCCGCACCGCATGGACGCAAAGGGTCTGCTCGTCCAGCAGACCCAAAGAATCGAGCCAGGCCACGGGGCTGCAACCCGGTGGCGGGAAAGCAGCTAGATCCAGGCCCCGTTCAGCGAGAAAATCACGCAACGGGCCGGAGCCGGTGGCGAGAAACTCCTCCTCGGCGGCCGACTCGGCCACGTGGAGCGGAAAAAGGCAATTGCCGGCCCGGGCCCTTTTTTTCAGGGCCTGCAGCAGCCGGGGGCCGGTGGAATATGGCGCATGACCGGTACAACATAGATCGTCATCCTGGGCGGTCAAGCGGGCCAGGGCCTGCTCCTCGGCGGCACCGGCAAGGCCCAGCAACTCCAGGTTAAAAAAAACAGCCGTTTTGAAATCGGCCCCTAGATTCCGGCTGGCCGGATCATTGCCGATATCAATCACCGACCGGCAGCCCCCGGCGTAAAGCCGGGCCAGGGCCAGCAAACCCGTCTCCGGGCCGCCGGGGTCGCATTCCTCCCGGGCCGCCAGCAGGCGCCGGATCCAGCCGGTGATATCCCCCGGTTGGGGCCGATAGTCCCGGCTCAAAAAGGCCAGGTGGGACAATTCCAGGTGACAATGGGCATTAACCAGGGCCGGCACCAGGACATGACCGTCATAATCGACCTCGCTGGTGAGAGTCAGGCCCGCGGTCAGCTTTTTAATCTCCTGGTATGGCCCCACCGCCCGAACCCGGCCGTTTTCAGTCAGAACCGCCCCGTCCCGCAGGGGCGGTCCGGCGACCGGCAATACCACCGGGGCCCGGTAAAAACGTCTCGTTTCGTTCATTGCTGACCTCGCAGCAGTCAATACAGAGTGTAATCCATCCGGCGCCGGCGGGCCTGGTAACCCGCCCCTTCCACCAGGCGGCGGATTTCCACCTCCGAGAGGCGAAAGCTGACTCCGGCGGCGGCAACCACGTTTTCCTCGATCATGGTGCTGCCGAAATCATTGGCCCCGAAGAAGAGTGAAATCTGGGCAATTTTGGGTCCCTGGGTGACCCAAGAGGCCTGAATATTGGCGACATTGTCCAGAAAAATCCGGCTCAGGGCCAGCATTTTCAGATAACCGAAGGCAGTGGTTTTGGCCAGCCCGGCCAGGGCGGTATGGTCGGGCTGGAAGGGCCAGGGAATAAAAGCGGTAAAGCCGCCGGTGCGGTCCTGAAGATCCCGGACCCGCTGCAGGTGCTCCAGACGGTCCGCCATGGTTTCGAGATGGCCGAACATCATCGTGGCGGTGGTCCGCATCCCCAACTGATGGGCTTCGGCCATGATCGCGATCCATTCATCGGCGCTGCATTTGCGCGGGGCGATTTCCCGCCGGACCCGGTCGGAGAGGATTTCGGCCCCGCCACCGGGCATCGAATCAAGGCCGACGGCCTGGAGGCGGCCCAGGACTTCCCGGGGGGAGAGACCGGCAAGCTGGGCGAAATGGTGAATCTCGGGGGGAGAAAACCCGTGCACATGGACCCCGTAGCCCTTGATGAAGCGCAGCATCTCCTCGTAAAACTCCAGGGGCTTGTCCGGATGCAAACCGCCCTGGAGCAGGATCTGGTTGCCGCCCAGAACCTGGGTTTCCTCGATTTTCCGCCCCAGTTCGGCCAGGGAAAGCACCGAGCCGGCAGGATCATCGGGTCCCTTGAAAAAGGCGCAGAATTTACAGGCCGAAATGCAAATATCGGTATAGTTGATATTGCGATCGATGATATAGGTGACCACCGGCTCGGGATGCAAGCGGCGGCGCACCGCGTCGGCCAGCAGCCCCAGGCGCATGAGATCGGCCCCGGCCAATAACTCCAAGGATTCGGCCGCCGTCAGCCGCTCGCCGGCCAGCACCTTATCGCTTATTAGATTTACGCTCATCTTCCCAGTTCTTAAATGGTTGCCGCATCAGGCAGGTCCAGGAAATCAAGGCTTGGCGGGCTGCCCCTCCCCGGCCGGGGCCCAAGCAACAACCAGCTCAGCTCCGCGGGCCCTGGGCCCCGTCATTACAGCACCCGCAATTTTTCGTAGAGGGTATCACGCTCAACCGGAATCCGGCCGGCTTCGCGGATCAGGCGGATCAACTCGCTGTCGGCCATGGCCTGGTCGGCCTCACCGCCGGCCATCCTGGTGATTAATTCCTCCGTGACCGTGCCGTCGAGGTCGTCGGCGCCGAAGGAGAGCGCTACCTGGGCCAGCTTAGGCCCGATCATCACCCAATAGGCCTTGATGTGATCGAAGTTGTCCAGCAGCAGCCGGGCCACGGCGATATTTTTCAAGTCCTCCACCCCCGAGGTGCGGGAAAGCTGAGACATTTCGGTATTGCGGGGGTGAAAGGCCAGGGGAATAAAGGTGAGAAAGCCGCCGGTCTGATCCTGGGTCGCCCGCAACATCAGCAGGTGATCAACCCGTTCCTCCACCGTTTCGATATGGCCGTAAAGCATGGTGGCGTTGCTGCGCAGGCCGAGCCCGTGGGCGGTGCGGGCCACCTCGAGCCACCCTTCCCCCGAGAGTTTCTTGTCACAGGTGAGCTGGCGGATCCGGGGACTGAAGACTTCGGCTCCCCCGCCGGGGATCGAATCGAGTCCGGCCGCCCTGAGCTCCTTCAGGGTCGCGGCCAGATTCTGACCGGAAAGCTCGGCCAGGTGGGCTATTTCCACCCCGGTGAAAGCCTGGATATGAACCCCCGGCCGCTCCTCCTTGATGGCCCGCAGCATCTCGAGATAGTAGGAGTAGGGCAGATCGGGGTGAATCCCGCCCACCACGTGAATCTCGCTGATCGGCTCGGCGAGGCGGGCCCGGATCTTCTCCCGGATCTGGGGGATGCTCATTTCATAGGCCTGGTCAGCCCCCTTCTCCTTGCCGAAGGCGCAGAACTTGCAAAGGTTGGTGCAGATGTTGGAATAATTAAGGTGCTGATTATAAATAAAAAAAGCCCGGTCACCGTTTTTCCGTTCCCGGACGATATTGGCCAGGTAACCCAGCAACAGCAAATCGGGGCAACGATAAAGCCTGATCCCGTCGGCGGCGCTGAGCCGCTCATCATTGCGGACCTTGGCGGCGATATCGGCCAGTCCGGCCTTTTCCAGCAAAACATCCATCATCGGACAATCTTCCCTAAAACGGTCATTGAATACGCGGCCCGGCGAGGCCGGGGATCAAACCCTGAAAAATTCGCCCGCCGCCCCTCGGTGGCGACGGAGCGGGCCGGTGACTAAAACCGGCGCTCATCGGGCGCCCTAGAGGTAGCCGGAAATAACGAAAATTGCAACAAATTACCGGGCGCCGGCCCCGCTTCGGCGCGGCGGCACCCCGATGGGCTCCGGGAATTAAAAAATCTGGAGGTTAGAGCGATATTACAATGGGATATGTGAGCAGGAGGGGCGTCAAATTTGCATTTTGCGGCCAAAAAGGTTATGGTTGGGTCCATTCAACATATTTCAACTAAACGCACATGACCGCAATGGCAAGCGCCGCCTTTTGTTCTGCGCAGTTCGCCTCTCCCGCCGGCTAAGCCCGGCCGGACGCGTCCGCTTTCAGCCGTGAAGCAAATTCGTCCTTATTTTCTTTCCGCCGTTGTGGTCCTGCTGCCATACGCCAACAGGAGACCCCCGCCATGTACTCACCGCCATCACTTTTTGCCGCGACCAATACCAGCAGTTCCGCCGCCGTCGCCAACGGTCTGAGCTCGAGCCCGGAACAGTGGGAGGACTGGCGCTGGCACCTGCGGCACACCATCAAGAAAATCGATACCGTCGAAAAGCTGCTGGGCACCACCTTTTCCCCGCAAATGCGGCAGGACCTGGAAGAAACCATCGCCCGCTTTCCCATGGCCATCACCCCCCATTATTTTTCCCTGATCGACCGGGAAAATTACGCCGACGATCCGGTCTTCCGCCAGGCGGTGCCGTCCAAGGCCGAATTGCGCATCGGTTCCCACGAACACAGCGACCCGTTGGCCGAGGACAAGGACAGTCCGGTTCCGGGTATTACCCACCGCTACCCGGACCGGGTGCTTTTCCACGTTTCCAACCTCTGCGCCATGTACTGCCGCCATTGCACCCGCAAGCGCAAGGTGGGGGACGTTGATTCGATCCCCGGCCGCAAGGCCTTGCTGGCCGGCATCGAGTACATCAGGCAAACCCCCGCGGTCCGAGACGTGCTTCTCTCCGGCGGCGACCCTTTTCTTTTAAGCGACGAACTGATCGACTGGCTGCTCACCGAGTTGCGCCGGATCGAGCATGTCGAAGTAATCCGGATCGGTACCCGGACCCCGGTGGTGCTGCCCCAGCGGATTACCCCCGAATTGGTGGAGATTCTGAAAAAACATCATCCCCTCTGGATCAACACCCACTTCAACCATCCCCGGGAAATTACCGCCCGCTCCCGCAAAGCTCTGGCTATGCTGGCCGACGCCGGCATCCCTCTGGGCAACCAGTCAGTACTGCTGGCCGGGGTCAATGACTGTCCGCGGGTCATCAAGCGGCTGGTCCACAAGCTGGTGGCCAACCGGGTCCGGCCCTATTATCTTTACCAGTGCGACCTTTCCGAAGGGCTGGCCAGCTTCCGGACCCCGGTGGGCAAGGGGATTGAAATCATCGAGCACCTGATCGGCCATACCAGCGGCTTCGCGGTCCCCACCTACGTCATCGACGCCCCCGGCGGCGGCGGCAAGATTCCGGTAATGCCCAACTACCTGATCTCCTGGTCCACCAACAAAGTGGTCCTGCGCAACTTTGAAGGGGTTATCACCACCTACAAGGAGCCGGATTCCTACAAACCCTTCTTCTGCGACCGCAACTGCGAGGACTGCCACCTGGATCTGCCCCTGGAAAACAGTGATGATCCCAATAAAACCGTGGGCATTTCCGGGCTGCTGGCCGACTACGAGAAAACCATCACCCTGGTTCCGGAAAACAACGAGCGCATGGAACGGCGGGAAAATGAATAAGGCCGGCGCCACCAGGGCCGACTCCGGCCGGTTCAGCGGGGCAGTCGGGGAACCGGCCCCGCTTGCCCTCGATCAAACCATCACCATCGGCCGTTCCCGCCTGCAGCACGGCAAGGCCAGCGACCGGGTCTACCTGATGGCCGCCGACGACGAGGATATGCCGGGTTTGCTGACGGTCATCGAGGAACTTGCGGCCGCCCACCGCTATGGCAAGATTTTCGCCAAGGTTCCGGCCCGCTGGGGCCAGGCCTGCACCGCCGCCGGCTACCGGGTGGAAGCCAAGGTGCCCGGCTTTTATCAGGGCCGGGAGGATGGCCTGTTCCTGGGTAAGTACCTGCAGCCCCACCGGGCCGAGCTCAGCGACCGGGCCGCGATCGAGCGCACCCTGGACCTCTGCCGCCAGGCAACGCCCAAGGATCCCGGGGCGGGGAGCAGCGGGCCCGGTTCCCCGGCAGCCGCTGCCCAGGGCAGCGGGAAGAGCAAGCCGCCGGCATACCGCCTTGGTCTGTGCGCCCCGGCTGACTGTGCCGCCATGGCCGCCCTCTTCCGGCAGGTTTTCCCCTCCTACCCCTTTCCCGTGCACGATCCCGGCTTCCTGCGCCGCAGCATGAGTGAAGAGGTCAGTTATGCCGCCGCCTGGCACCAGGAGCAAATCGCGGCTCTGGCCTCGGCGGAGTATTCCGCGGCGGCATCCCACGCCGAAATGACCGACTTCGCCACCCTGCCGGAGCATCGCCGGCGCCAACTGGCCGGCCGTCTGCTGGCCGCTCTGGAACAGGAAATGCAAAACCAGGGCATCAAGCTGGCTTATACCATCGCCCGGGCCGTATCGGTGGGCATCAATCTTACCTTCGCCCGGGCCGGCTACCAATACGCCGGAACCTTGATCAACAATACCCAGATCTGCGGCCGGATCGAAAGCATGAACGTCTGGTACCGCCTTCTCCAATAAGCCGGAGCCCGGCAACGATTGCCCCCATCATGCTGTCGGCAACCGGTCAACGAGTTACCCCTCCCGCGGTTGGCGGCTGAAACCCGTTGCCGAAAAAAAACCAAAAAGGCGGCCGCGAGGATCTTTTCCCCGGGCCGCCTTTTTGGGTTAAATGTTGAGAATCATGCCGTGACCGACGCAACGCCGGGCGGCAGACTGGTCATCACATCACCAGGGCTGGCAGATTTGCCCCACCCTTACTTGTTCTCTTTGACCTCAACGGAAATCACCGCCTCTACCCGGCGATTCTGCTCCCGGCCTTCAGGAGTGTCGTTGCTGGCAATGGGCTTGGTCATCCCGTAGCCTTTGGCCTTAAGCAGGGCCGGGTCGACGCCATGATTATCCACCAGGTGCTTGACCACGCTTTCCGCCCGACGCTGGGACAAACCCAGGTTGTAGGCGGCCGGCCCCATGTTGCAGGTATGGCCGGCGATCTCCACCGTGCTGATTTTTTCCGGGTATTTCTTGAGGAAGTCGGCAAACCGGGCCAGGTCATCACGTTCATCGGGCCGAATTTCGGCGCTGTCAAAAGCGAAGTTCACTGCCAGGCGTACAGTCTCGGTGCGAAAAACCGGTTCTTTCGCTACCGGGGGCGCTACCGCGACGGGCGCAGGCGGCGCCTTTTGCAGGAAAGCCTCGGTCGCAAAAGCCGCCAGGGCATCGCCGCTTGCCAGTTCATCGGCCCTGCTGACAAAGCCGCAGGCGGAATTCTCCACCAGCCTTTCCAGCATGATCGATCCGGCGGTCGAATCCCCCACCATCACCGGATAAACGCAGAGGCGATCCTCAAAGCGATTACGGAGTTGGGCGGCGGCCCGCAAGACATCATCGGCGGACTCCACCTCCCCGTCGGTGAAAATAACCAGGGCGGATTTTCCTGCCAGGGGGGCCAGATCATCGCCGCTCTTGGTGAGCGCAGTGGCCAGGGGGGTGGTGCCGGCCGGTCCTGGGATCGTGTCCAGGGCAGCGGCCAGATCGGCCCGCTTGTGGGGGGTCATCCCGTAAACCAGGGCGCTGCGCTTGAAGGGCCTCGCAAAATGCGGCCCGAAGGCCCGCACCCCGGCCGACCAGGAAAGTTCGGGCAGGGTTTCATTCAAGCCCGCCGCCAAACCCTGGGCCGTTTCATAACGGGTACCGGTGGTGTGGGGCCGGGACATTGAAGATGAACTATCGAGCAACAACAGGAAGTTGTCGACCTTGGCTTCATATTCACCGGCGGCCACCTTGGGCCCCAGATCCTTGTGGGTGACCGGGGTGTAAGGGGTTGTTACCTTCGCCGCACAGCCCCCCAAGATTAATGCTGCGGCAACCAGAGCAAAACCACAGGATAAAATTTTCATCTGATTCCTCCCTTCGCTATTTTTAAACAACTTATTGGCGGCACGACAATAACGGACCAATGCGAAAAATTAATTTAAATACAGAATATCACAGAAAACTTATCCAACACAAGGGGACAAAACTCCAACTCGATTATATTTTATCTTCGCAGTCATAGACCTGAACAGCCATCGCCCCGCGCCGGACAGACAACACCTGCTGGTTGCCCGCCCGGATCAATTTTTTAAGAGTGCACAATATGTGCCAGCCGCGGGAGGGCTGATAGGTTGTCCCTGGTGCCCTGAAATAATTAAGAATTAACAGGAGACCGGGATGAGAGAAGGAATATTCGGGGAGTACCATCCCCTGATAGTTCAGGAACCCCCTGAAATATCAGCAGGGATGGCAGGTGCTTCAGGCGATACCACCCCCGGGGCCGGATAACGCCAAAACCAGGGGTTGACAAGCGCGGCCCAGCGCTGGCAGAATCCTTTTGTTCTTGACCCAGCAGCCCTGGGGTGGACCAAGATCCCGGCCGCTCCCGGCCGGGTCAGTCCGAGCCCCCGCCAAGACACCATTTATCCACCACATCGAGGGTAATGGCCGGTAAAGAACCCGGGCGCTCTGCTTGATGTTACTTCAGCAAAGGCAGCAGTTGTTTGAACACCGGGGTCCCGGCCTTCTGCAACCAGTCGTAGATGATCATTTCGGTGTTGGACACAACCGCCCCGATATCCCGCAGACGGCCCAGCCCGGTTTCGTATTTTTTGCTGGTCCGGGAAGAGACCGCGTCCGCCGGCACCCAGATCCGATAACCGGCCAAAAGGCCGCCCAGCACCGTCTGATAGACGCAAATATGAGTTTCCACCCCGCAGACAATCAGGGTATTGACGGAATTACCCAGCAACTTGAGCTGCCGCCGAGCCGCCTCATTGTTGAAACAGCCGAACTCCATCTTGTCCAGGGGGGTGATTCCCGCCAGTTCGGCTTTGACCTCGGGAACGAAGTCCCCGATCCGGGCCGCGTACTGGGTCGTGGCCAGCACCGGAACTTCAAGGGCCCGGGCGGCCTTGATCAAGAGAGCGGCGTTGCGGGCCACTTCTTCCCGGCCGGCAATCACCTTCATCAAATTCTCCTGGATGTCCACCACCAGCACGGCGCAGTGCCGGGGTTCGAGATGATAAAGTTCCGCAGTCATTATTGCCTCCTTGGCTGATTGATTGAGCCGGCCAGGCGGGAACCGTCGCGCCGCCGGCAAAAATTTTTCTAAAGCGGCGGTAAATTCAGCGAATTTTCTCCAGGGTTTGGCGCTGGGCCCGCCGCTCCCGGTCCCCACGGGCCACATGAATGGGGCGGCCGTTCTGGTCAAGGCCGCTGACGTACATGGCGGTGGCCATGGTCCCCGGAGTCGGGGTAAAATCCTGAAACTGGCGGGGCACCAGGCCCAGTTTCTTTATTTTCCCGGCCATCTTGGCCATCTGCGCCACGGTGCAACCGGGATGGGCGGAAATCAGGTAGGGATTGACCAGCAGCCTGCCCCCTTTTTCTTCGCCCGTTATCCGGCTGACCGCCCGCAAAAAATCCTCCAGCAACCGGCCGCCGGGCTTGTGCATCAAGCGCAGCACCTCCTCCTCGGTATGCTCGGGGGCAATTTTCAATACCCCGGGAGTATGATGCTTGAGCAAGCGCCGCAGCAGGCGGGGGGTACGCAGCAGCAATTCCATTCGCAAACCCGAAGAAACCAGCAAATGCTTGACCCCCGGACTGGCCGCGGCGTCCCGCAGCAGGCCCAGCAGAGCCTCCTCGTCGATGCGCAAATGGGCGCAGATTTCAGGATAGAGGCAATCGCGGCGGGGACACTCCCCCGCCGGCAGGGAGCAGGAACAGCCGTAGAGATTGGCGGTGGGCCCCCCCAAGTCGGTGATGGTGCCGCGGAAATCCGACTGGCGGGCGATTGCCGCCACTTCGGCCAGGATCGAGGCCCGGCTGCGGCTGACCAGGGCCGCCCCCTGATGGCGCGTAATGGCGCAAAAAGAACAGTTGCCGCAGCAACCCCGGACAATGGTCACCGAATCGCGCACCATCCGGAAGGCGGGGACATCGCCGGCCTCGGGGTGGGGCCGGCGGGCGTAAGGCAGGGCGTAGAGGCGATCAAGCTCGGCCGGAGTCAGGGGATCCGCCGGGGGATGCTGGAGCAGCCAGAGGGCCTGCTGGCCCTGGAGCAGCGGCCTGGGGGCCTGGGCCCGGGCCAGGCGGTCGATGGTTTTTTCCGCCGCCAGGAAGAGGGCGGAGTCGGCCAGGATCTCCTTATAGCCCGGCAGCACCAGCAACCCGCCCGACTTGGCGCGGGCCCGGGGGCCGGCCGGTAATGTCTGGGCGGCGGCAATCTCGGATAACCCGCGCTCCGCCAGTTGGCGCGCCGTGAGACGCTCGCAGGTTCCCGGAATATCGCGTAAATCAAGGCCTTCAGCCAGGCGGCGGGCGATTTCCACTACCGCCCGTTCGCCCATGCCGTACACCAGCAGATCGGCCTTGGCATCGGTGAGTACCGAAGCTCGCAGTTTGCGCTGCTGGTAATCATAATGAACGAAACGGCGCAGGGAGGCCTCCAGGCCTCCGAGAATCAGGGGCACATCGCCGTATGCCTGCCGGGCCTGCTGGGCATAAACGATGGTGGCCCGGTCAGGCCGCCGCCGTTCCCGGCGGTCGGCCCGTTCTCCGAAATAAGGATTGCCGCCGGGGGAGTAATCGTCCCGGTCCCGGACCTTGACGTTGCCGGTGTAATTGGCGACAATGGAATCGAGATTGCCGGCGGAAATGCCGAAGAAAAGCCGGGGCCGGCCAAAGCGGCGAAAATCCTCGGGCCCGTCATAACAGGGCTGGGCCAGGATCGCCACTCGATAACCATGGGCTTCCAGCCAGCGGCCGATCAGGGCCAGGCCGAAGGAGGAATGGTCGATATAGGCATCGCCGGAAACCAGAACCACGTCGACCTCTTCCCAGCCTCGGGCCCGCATTTCCGCGGCCGTGGCCGGCAAAAACAGGTTTGCGGCGCCATCCAAGGTTTCCTTTCGCACTTTGCTCTGCCCACGGTGATTTTAATGATAGAAATGCTGGCAAACTGGGGCCAGTTTACCATAGACCGGCAAGGTTGCGGAACACAACGTTGACCGGAGGGCACTCCGGCAAAGCGACGCCCAGGGGCCGGAATCCCGGCAAAACCAAGGGGCCCACGGAGGAGAAGATGAAAATCGAGATAAACTATTGCAGCAAGTGAAACTATCTTCCCCGCGCCTCCAGGCTGGAGGCCGAACTGCGGGAAAACTTCCCCGCCGCCACCATCAGACTGATTCCCGGCAGCGGCGGCACCTACGATATCCGGGTTGACGGCCGGGAAATCTTCTCCAAGCACAAAAGCCGCCGCTTCCCCGACAACCAGGAAATCATCGATCTGCTCAGACAAGGGTAGGCGGCAAAAAAGCGCCAACGAAGTTGAAGGCGACGGGGGCCCGGCAGTGCCGCAGGTTTGGCCAAGCAGCCCCGGCGATTATACTCCGGTATATCGCCGGGGCTGATCGGCCAAAGATGCGGTGCTGCCGGATCCCCGCCGCCTTCAACGGGGACCGAAGATGGCGGTTCCGACCCGCACCAAGTTGGCCCCCTCTTCGATCGCCACCTCAAAGTCGGCGGACATTCCCATGGAGAGCAGCGGCGGCCCGTGCCGCCCCAGCAGACCCTGGCGGGCGCATTCCTCAGCCAGTTGGCGCAGCCGGGCAAAATGGGGCCGACTTTGCTCGGGATCGACGGCGAAAGGCGGCATGGTCATAAACCCCATCACCCGCAGTGCGGGAAGCTCGGCCAGGGCCCGCAGCAAATCAGCCACCGCCGCCGGAGCCACTCCGGATTTCTGTTCCTCCCCGCCGACGTTGACCTGAACCAGTACCGGCAAAACCCGTCCCGCCGCCGCGGCATGACGAGCCAGGGACTTGGCCAGCTTGAGCCGGTCCACGGTTTCCACCATGGCAAAGCGGCCCGCCGCCGCCTTGCTCTTGTTGCTTTGCAAATGACCGATGAAGTGCCAGGCCGGCGCAGGGGATGCGGCGGCTTGCGCCGCTCCCGGCCCGGCTTGAGCCAGCAGTTGCTCCAGGCGGCTGATTTTTTCCTCGGCCTCCTGGAGATAGTTCTCGCCGAAGAGCCGCTGCCCGGCGGCAACGGCCTCGGCCACCCGCTCCACCGGCACCGTCTTGCTCACCGCCACCAGGCTGACCGTGGCGGGGACATATCTATA